>CAILUF010000083.1 GCA_903837365.1 uncultured Alphaproteobacteria bacterium
TCTGGTGAAGGGCTTGAAGAAAATTTCAAAGAAATTCTTCGTGGTATTGATGATATTATTATCAGCTCTACGGGGAGATTTGTTCGTGATTTTGGAATTGAGGCATATAACCTTTTTGGTAGAAATTATGGAAAGACTTTTAGCTCAGGACAATATCCAACTCCTTATGCCTCGCTCAACATTACTGCGAAGGCAGATGGAACTGGTAATATTATTCAAGGTCTTGATCCACAAGGTGTAACTGCAATTGCTCGTGAATATTATCACGATGATATTTATGGAACTTCGGGAAGCGATAATTTAATTGGTAAATCGGGAACCAATACCATTCAAGGCTTTGAAGGCAATGATCACATTGAAGGCAGAGGTGACATTGATTTGTTAATCGGTGGTGCTGGGGATGATGAGGTGTTTGGTGGCAATGGCAATGATCAAATTTATGGAAGCGAAGGCAATGATAATCTTTTTGGTGGCAATGGTGATGATGTGATTATTGGCGGAACTGGCGCAAGTATAAATGCAGTTGGATCTTTGGAAGATGGCAATGATTTTATTCAAGGTGGTAATGGCAATGATCAAATTATGGCCGAAGCGGGAGATGATGAGATCCAAGGCAATGCTGGAAATGACACTATCCTTGGTGGAATTGGTAATGATCGAATTCAGGGAGGTGATGGCGATGATTCGATTCTTTCGGAAGATGGTGATGATATGATTCTTGGCGGAAGCGGGAGCGATATTATTGATGGCGGAAATGGAGTTGATTATATCGAAGGTGGCGAAGGCAATGACAATATCCGCGGTGGCGATTCTAATGATGAAATTTTAGGAAATTCGGGCGTAGATTTTATTTACGGCGATGCTGGAAATGATTTAATAAATGCGGGAAGTCAAGATGATTTAGTTTTTGGCGGAATTGGCAATGATATCATTTATGGCGCAGATGGCGATGATAGTTTGAGTGGCGAGTTCGGCAATGATTATGTGATTGGCGCTGAGGGTTTGGATATCATTGATGGCGGAGCGGGAGATGATGTTTTACTTGGTGGAATAGGCGATGATACGATTACAACTGGCGAAGGAAATGACACCATAATTTACAAAATTGGCGATGGCATTGACACCATAATTGAAACTGATATCAATGGAAATGATATTTTAAAACTCAGCGAAATTAATTCCAAATTATCCAATAACACAACCGATAAATTAAAACTTACCAAATCAGGAACCCAGCTAATCATAGAGTTCAAAGATGATTCTGGCTCAATTATCACCAGCGATAAAATCACCGTTACTAACCAATTTGGTGGAAGTCAAATCAATGGCACTGGAAGTGAAATTCTAAAAAAGATTGAATTTGCGGATGGCAAATATATCGATTTAGCATCGTTAAATATTCCTGTCAATGATGGTGAAATTTTAGTAAAAAATTCTGATTACAAAATAGCTGAAAATATTGATACTGCTATTCAAGAAGAGCTTGCGCTTGGTTATAATGACTTAATGCAAAATCAAGAAGAGCAACCTAATTTGCAATCAAGTTACAACGCCAATAATTACAATAATTCTGGCGAGCAAGATGAAATTGACTCTGAAAAATATAACGATGTTCAATGGCGTTCAATGAAAAAAAAGCGCAGTATTTTTGGTGGACATTACACGGTTTGGTATAAATATTACGAACAAAATTTAAGTGGCACTAACGGCAATGATCGTGTGGTTGGAAGCTGGTGGAGTGAAAATATTTACGGTGGTAATGGCGATGATCAGCTCCACGGAGGCGATGGTAATGACAATATTTTTGGTGGAGTTGGTAACGATATTCTCCACGGCGGAGCCCAAGATGACAAGGTTTACGGCGAAGCCGGTGAAGATTTAATTTACGGTGGATCGGGTAATGATTATCTTGATGGTGGCAGTGAAAATGATATGATTTACGCAAATTCAGGCAATGATATCATCAATGGAGATTTGGGTGATGATTATCTCGAAGGCAATGATGGCAATGATTCAATCACTGATCTTGATGGTAATAACATCCTCATTGCAGGGCTTGGCAATGATGTTGTTGTAGGTGGGGTAGGCAATGATAAAATTGAAGGTAATGATAACGCTGATAATATCCAAGCTGGCGATGGCAATAATTTGATTTATGGTAATGGTGGTAATGACGCGATTAGTTCTGGCAATGGCAATGATACCATTTATGGTCAAGAAGGTTTTGATTTAATCAACTCTGGTGCGGGTGATGATTATATTTCGGGAGGTGCTGGCGATGACATCATCAATGGCGAAGATGGCAATGATATAATTTTTGGTGATATTGGAATTGACCAAATTTCGGGCGGAAATGGAGTTGATTATATTTACGGTGGATTGGGTGTGGATATTTTAAAAGGTGAAGCTGGAGATGATCAAATCAAGGGCGGAGATGCTGATGACTTAATCGAAGGAGGAGTTGATAATGATAGGCTTTACGGGCAATTGGGTTCTGATAAAATTTTTGGCGATGATGGTAATGATGAAATTTACGGTGGACTAAATGGCGATGTGCTTGAAGGTGGCAATGGTGATGATTTTATTGACGCAGGATTGGGCAATGATATTTTAGTTGATGGTGCGGGAAGCGATACGCTTGATGGCGGAGCAGATTCCGATATTATAATTTTAACCAAAGAAGTTAATGAAAATGGTGATAATATTATTTCAGCAAATATCGATATAATTAAAAATTTTAACAAAGATGAGGATAAGATTATTCTAAAAGTTAATTACAAAAACCCGATCACCTTTGCTGATATTCAAGCGAGCATAACGCAAAATAATTCCAATGCTGAAATTGCTCTTGATAATGGGCAAAAAATTATTATCGAAAATTTCACCGCTTCCGAAATTACTTCAGCGAATTTTCAAATTGGTTTGAGTGGTGGAAAAAATAATGATATTCTCTTTGGCACCGATGGCGAAGATATTATTTTTGGCGATAGCGGTAACGATAAAATTTATGGTGGCGAAGGTAATGATGAGCTTTGGGGCGGTAAGGGTTGCGATGAACTTTACGGCGAAGCGGGAGATGATATTTTGAGATATGAGGCGGATGGAAAATATCAAAATGTAAGCAATGTTATATATAGCGATGAAATTGGCAGATATTGGGGATATTCACATCGCTATGTCCATAAAAATCATTATTTTAACAATGCTTATGAATACTACGAATATAAGCCTCGATCTGGTTATGTGATAAATAATTATGATGCTAAAAGTGATATTGGCGTTGCGGGTTATGACTTGATAAATCTTGGCGAAATATCTCGTTACCAAATTAGTATTTATGAATCTAGGGTAATAAATGAATCTTATAGAAGCTGGTGGTATTATGATATTTTTGAAGCTTATAAAGTTAATTTTAATTATTCAAAAACTGAATATTTCTCCACCAAAAACTTTCTCAACTCTACTCTCACCGATATTACGGGTTATAATCGTACCTTCGATAAATTCGTTGGTGGCTTGGGAGTAAATACAATTTTAATGACTGAAGGTAATGATGTGTTGACTCTTGACGATCCAACTTCGCCAACGGGCTCTAGTGAGGCAGGAACATCAAATTCTGCGCGTATTCAAGATATTTCGGTAATTCACGCTGGTGCGGGAGACGATGTTATAAATTTTTCTACCCAAAAATATTCCTATGGCGATTTGGTAATTTATGGCGCAACAGGCAATGACAAGCTTTGGCTATCATCTGGTAATGATCAAATTTTTGGTGGCGAAGGCAATGACGAAATTTATTCTGGAGCGGGTGATGATAAAATAAATGGCGGAAATGGCGATGATCTAATTTATGGCGGAGTTGGAAATGATTCAATCGAAGGTGGTAATGGCATAAATCAACTTTTTGGTGAGGATGGCGATGATATTTTTATTGCCGGAAATGTTGGTGATATAATCAATGGTGGCAATGGTTCTGACACTGTTTCCTATGTTAACTCAACATCGCAAATAAATGTAAATTTAAATATTGATCAAAATAATGCTGGAGTTATAAATAATTTTTTTGCTAATCAAAATATTATTTCAATTGAAAATATTAGCGGTTCAAATTTTGATGATAACATAATTGGCAATTCATCTGCAAATATTTTAAACGGTGCAAATGGTAATGATTATTTAGCTGGTGGAAATGGCTGCGATCTTTACATTTACGATTTTAATTCTGGAACTGATATCATTGCCGAAACCGGAACTGATGCTGATATTTTGCGATTTAGTGGAGGAATTATCGCCTCTGATTTAAGTTTTGTAATCAATGGTGATGATCTGGAAATACAGGTTGGAGATAATGTTGCAAATAAAGTTATTATAAAAAATCAAGTTACACAAAACTCAATTGAAACTATTAAAATTAATCCAGTTTACAATATTTCTAAGAAATTCTTTATTGCCAATGAAGATCAAGAATTAGCTTTTTATAATCCGCTAGAAGAATTAAATTTAGAGCAGTTAAATTCTTCACGCAGAAATTTTAAATATATGAATGCGCTCTACGGCAGTTTGATTTTTGACGAAGTGTTTAATAAATTTACTTACAAATCTAATGCCAATTTCCACGGCATTGATGAAATAGAAATTGCCAAAGAAGATGGCGAAAAAAGTAAATTTAGTATTTTTGTTAATGGTGTAAATGATGCACCGATATTTTCTTCTTTGGGTAAAATTCCAAATAAAGAAGTAAAAGTTGAAGAGGAATGGAGTGTCAATCTCAAGGATTATTTTATTGATGTCGATAATTACCTTTCACGGGATGATCTTTCAATTTCATTGAAGCTCAAGGGTTTTGATAATTTACCAGATTGGATTAATTTTGATTCACAAACTGGAATTCTTTCGGGAAAAATTGGTCGCGATGGAAAATTAAATTTTAACGTAACCGCAACTGACAAATATCAAGCATTCTTATCAGATGAGTTTCACATTAACATTACCAGAAATCTTGTTGATGATTTTAAGCCAACAACTCAAGTTGTTCAAGTCACCGGTACCGAAGCTTCTGATGTGATAATTGCTACACCTAATTCGTCAGATGTAATATCTACAGGTGCAGGAGATGATGTGATTAATTATACCAAAGATAATGATTGGAAAGAGGCAAGTAATGGCTCTTATTTTGTAGCTTGGAATGTTTATTCTGGTGATAAGATTAATGTTACTGGCAAGCAAAGATCATTCGATGCTTTTGACGGTGGCGATGGTTATGATAAATTAAATCTTACTGATGAAAATGATGTAATTTTTCTTGATGATTCAATTATCAGTAATATTGGTGACATTGCTAAGCTTGCGTCAATCGAAGAAATTGATGCTGCAGATGGTGATGACGTTATCGATTTAACTTCATTAACTTTTACTTACGAAGATATAATTCTCAATGGTGGTAAAGGCAATGATGCGCTGTGGGGCAATAATGGTGATGATCAAATTAATGGCGATGAGGGTGATGATAATTTGCAGGCAGGCGAGGGTGATGATGTGATCAATGGTGGCAATGGAAATGATTTAATCAAAGGCTATTTCGGCAATGATAAAATTATTGGTGGAAGTGGATTTGATGTGATGATTGGAGGGGTTGGTAATGATCAATTTATTTTTAGTGATAAATCAGATTCAATTGGATCATTTGCTAATTTAAGCGAGACTGATGTAGTTTTGGACTTCATTTGCAATGAAGATAAAATTGATTTATCAGCACTCGGTTTTGATTCCATAACCCAAGGGCAAGGCTCTAATTTTTCTACAAATGGTTTGGAATTTTATTTCAAAAATGGTTACACGATTATTGATGATCCAAATTCAAATTTTGCCGTAAAACTTTCTGGCGAAATGCAACTCGCAAATAGTGATTTTAACTTTTAACACTAAATTTATTTTTAAAAAATTATGCAAAAAATTATACACAAACTGAAATTTATAATTCTGTTTAACAGAAAGCTGAAATTTATAATTCTGGCAATTTTTATTTATGGCTCATTAATCGCAAATTCTTTAGCGTCTTCGGTGATTAATGGCGGAGATTCAAAAGGTGCGAATGGCGAATCTCTAAACAAAAGTTTTTCTGAAAATGGTTTAGCGGTAGGTTTATCGATTGGGACTAGATTTAATTTGGCAGAGGATATTTTTAGCGATGCGGAAGATAAAAATAGTAAAAATAAAGATCATATTTTTACCGAAATAGAAGCTTTTGGAAATCAGTTTCTTTCAGGAAAGATTAAGCAAAATTTTGGCGCGAGATTAAATTTAGGCTATGAAATAAAAGGCTTCAGAATATATGGCTCAGGAGGATATGTTGCATCAGCATTTGATTATCAAGAAGCGAAAAATAGCAAGCAATCACTGATTGCTTCAGCGCCATTTTTTGGAATTGGCTTGGGTTATGATCTAACCAAAACTATTTCATTAAGATTAAATTCAATGTTTTATAATCTTGATTTTAAGCCAAAAAATTCTGAGTTCAAAAATGTTAAAGTCAATGTTTCTGCGGTAAATCTTGGTTTAGGATTTAATTTTTAACAGGTTTTATGCGCAATCACCAATTCTTAAAAACAGCAACTTTATTTTTGTTTTTTATATTTTTTAAGCAAGCATTTGCCACAAATTTAAGAGAGGCAATTGATACTGCTCAAGCCAATAATCGCAATATCAAGCTTGAAAAAATAAAACTTGAATCAATGAAAACTGAAAAAAATAAGGCAATCGCTGAATTTTTACCAAATGTTAGTGCTAATATTTCTCACGGGCAAAGAAACAGCTTCTATCAAGGTCAGAGCTATGATCGCTCAGCTAAGCAAAATAGTGAGGAAATAAAAATTGAGCAACCAATTTTTGATGGATTACATTCGGTTTCTAAATATCGCGAAGCAAATTATAAAATAAAATCTAGTAGCGCTAGAAACCAAAATAAAATTCAAGAAATTTCTTTTGCTACTGTGCAAAGTTATTGTAATCTTTATCGCTATCAAGAATTGCTAAAACTTCGCAAGGAAAATAAAGAATTAGGAAAAAAATTTTTTAATTTAGTTAAGCGCAGAAAAGAAGCGAGGATCATTGATAATGCTGACATCATAAAATTTTCTTACGAAACTTCGCTTACTGAAGAAAAATATTTTGAGGTTCTCAATAGGCTTAATAAAGCCAAATTTGATTATCAAAATGTCGTTGGCGAATTAAATGAAAATCTTATTAAGCCAGAAATTTTATTCGAGGAATTTGATAAAGATAAAATTCTTGAATTAGCATTGACCAGCAATCACAACATCAAATCTTATCACTATAACTACCTTGCTAATAAAGCAGCTTTGAATGCTCAAAAAGCTAATTTTCTTCCTAAGGTTTCGGTTGTAGCATCCGCAAGCAAGCAAGACAAAGTGGTTTATCTTAATAATCAAGATCTCAATTCCAGATCAGTTTTTTTGAATGTGGCGATACCAATTTTTCAAAAAGGTTTTGAATATGCCAATGTTAGTAAAGCTAGATATGATAGAGATATTGCCAAAGAAGAATATGAAATTTCTAAAGACGATATCGCCAAAGAAATTAATCAAGCACTTGAAGAATATCACTTTTTTTTGAAATAAATAAAACCAATAAAAAACTTTTTGAAATGGCTATTGAGCGTGCCAATATTTTTAAAAAAAGATTGAAATCAAAAATTGAAGATCCAGTTGAAGCAATCCGTACTAGTATCGAAGCCAATGATAGAAAAATAAATTACATTGATTCCGAAATCGATTTAGTAATTGCTCAATATAAAATAAAATATTTTTTAGGAGAGATTTAGTCATGCAAAATCAACCACATAAAATTATCCAATCCACAGTTGAATCATGCAAGAAAGCTTTTTGGTTTTGTTTGTTATTTAGTTTTTTTATCAGCATTTTTACGCTCGCTTCATCAATTTATTCGATGCAAGTTTTGGATCGAGTTTTAAGTAGCAATAGCTTTGAAACATTGCTTTATTTGACTATCATCGTTTTAATATTTTTAATATTTCTTGGAATTTTAACGCAAATTAGAGCGATGATTTTTCTGCATATTGCTAATTGGCTGGATGAAAAATTATCAATTGCTTTATTCAATTGTAACATAGAAACGCAAGGCTCAAGCAAAAATATCGCCAGCCAAAATTTGCGTGATTTACAAATTATTAAAACATTTATTTCTGGTACAAATTTAGCGATAATTTTTGATGCGCCATTTGCGATTATTTATTTAATCGTGATTTTTTTTATTCATCCAATCAATGGCATTATAACTTTTATCGGTGCATTAATCATGTTGAAAATGGCTTATCTCAACGAGAAATTCACTAATAAATTGATCGATCAAACGAATCAAATGCAAAACGAAGTGATGAGAGATTTTGAAATTATTTCTTCCAACTCAGAAGTTGTTAATGCCATGGGAATGAAGGATAATGTTCGCAATAATTGGCAGAGTGGTAATGATCAATTGCGCAAAATCTCTACTGATCTGGCGAGTATCAGTAACCGAATTTCGGTAATTTCTAAAACGCTAAGAATGGCTTTGCAAATAATCACCATGGCATCCAGCGCAATTTTAGTTATGAATAATAAAATGTCTTCGGGTGGAATTATTGCGACCTCGATTCTTGCCTCAAAAGCCCTTGCCCCATTTGATTTGGCAATAAGTTTGTGGAGATCATTTAAAACAACTAATTCAGCTTATTTGCGACTCAATGAATCGCTAAAAAATTATATTGAAGATAAGGGAAAAATTGCATTACCAATTCCTCAAGGCAAAATCATCGTTGAGAAATTAATTTATAAATTAGAAAAATCCGATCGCCTTTTAATCAAGGGAATTTCTTTTAAAATTAATCAAGGTGAAGTTGTTGGAATTGTTGGTTTAACGGGAAGTGGCAAAACTACTTTGGCGAGATTATTGGTTGGAGTTTTAAAGGCAAATTCAGGAATTATCAAAATCGATGACGCGAATCTTTTTGATCAAGATCTTGAAAAAATTGGCAAACATATCGGTTATTTACCGCAAGATGTTGAGCTTTTTAA
>CAILUF010000084.1 GCA_903837365.1 uncultured Alphaproteobacteria bacterium
CAATCCTGCAACGGCAGCGATGTGCGGATTTGAAATTAAAGTTATTCCATCTGACTCTAATGGTTTAGTTGATTTGGAATTATTTAAAAAACTCATCAGCGAACATGGTAAAAACATCGCTGGAACTATGATCACCAATCCGAATACTTGCGGAAAATTTGAAAAAAATATTTTAGAAATTGCCGATTTAATTCATTCAGTTGGTGGATATTTCTACTGCGATGGCGCGAACTATAACGCCATTGTAGGTAAGGTTCGTCCAGCCGATATTGGGGTTGATGTTATGCATTTTAATTTGCATAAAACTTTTTCTACTCCCCATGGCGGTGGTGGACCAGGTTCTGGGCCAATTGCAGTTAGGGCAGAATTAGCAGAATTTTTACCCTCCCCTCATGTTGAAAAAATTGGTGATAAATATAAATTTGCAACTCCCAAAAATTCTTGCGGAAAAGTTAAAGGCTTTAATGGCCAATTCGGTATGCATGTCCGTGCTCTTACTTACATGCTATCTCACGGCGCTGATGGCTTACAAAAAGTTGCCGAGGATGCAGTAATTTCAGCGAATTATATTTTAGCAAAATTGCAAGATAAATTCCACGTTCCTTTCCAAGGAAATTGTATGCATGAATGTTTATTGACTGATAAAATTCAAAAAGCCAAAGGCATTTCAACCCTTGATATTGCTAAGGCTTTGATTGAATTTGGAATTCATCCAATGACAGTATTTTTTCCACTTGTCGTTCAAGGGGCAATGTTAATTGAACCTACAGAAACAGAAACTCGCGAAACTATTGACCAATTTATTGCCATCATGCGTTATATCGCCGATGAATGTGAAAATGGTAATGGCGATAAATTCCATAATTATCCGCTATCAACTCCGCGTAGACGTCTTGATGATGTTAAAGCAGCGAAAAATCCAGTATTAACTTGGAGTGAATTAATATTAAGTTTGAGTGAATTAAAGTAATTTAAATTAACTTAAAACAGTTTAGAATTAACAAAAACAATTTTTTTATTTTTTTCTTGGTAATTATTAACAAAATATTTTTAACCACTTAATTACCAACAAAACCCTTAAAAAAAACCCAAAAAACTAACCCAAATTAATTTTAAAAACATGAATAAATTTTTTTCACAACAAAAATCTTTATCAAATTTTTCAAAAAATAAATCCGCTTTCACACTTCTAGAGCTTGTAGTTGTAATGATGCTTATTGGCATTATCGTTGGTGGAATAATGCAAGGTTCAAGCTTGGTAACATCCTCTCGCTTGGCAAGCGCAAGATCACTTACCAGTAAAGCTCCTATCTCGAATATTTCTGGGTTAATTGCCTGGTTTGAATCATCGCATAAAAATTCTTTTTTAGGCAATCAGTCTTTTGATTCCGCAAATATCAGCGAATGGCGAGATATTTCGCCAAGCTCAATTTTAAATCAGAAGAATAAACTTACCAAAACTGCTAACATTAACACTACCTACGCAATCGCCTCTATCAACAAGATTCCTGCGGTTAATTTTAAAAATAACGATAAAATTTCTTTGAATAATTTTTATCAAGGCAGTTTAAATCGCGCGACAATTTGCGTAGTTTTTCGTCCAAATTTTAGCCCTACCACAACCGCTTCAGTCTTGATTGACAGCTATTTCAATCAAGATTCCTTTTATTTGGGAATTAAAAGTAATGCCGTTAATCTTAACGCTGGAACCGATGCCAATACCGCAAGCGTAACCAATCCTGCTAGCTTTAGCAATGGTCGCGATTATGTTGTTTGTGCAATTTTTAATGGCGCGCAGTCATCAGCTTATGTTAACAATGCCTTGAGTTTAGCAGGCGGAGGCTATATCAGTGCCGGAACAAATGCGATGAATGGCTTAACAATTGGCAGTGATCGCGGTGGTAGTTTAGCTTTTAATGGCTCGATTGCTGAAGTTATTATTTACAATCGACCCTTGAAATTACAGGAACGCCGTGACGTGATGATTTATCTCGCCAAAAAATATCGAATCAACATCACTTCTTAAAAAAAATTACTGAGGTTTATAATTTTTTTAGAAAAATATTTTTGAAATAAAAATTTTAAAAAAATCAAACCATGTGCCCAAACCAATCAGACTTTGTTTCGCTGTCTTAGTAAAACTAAAATCGAAATAACACCATTTTCAATTTTAAATCAGGCATTTGAATTTAAAATTTGAATTTAAAGGCGAGTCTGCGTAAAGCTACTAAAATGTAGCTGCGCAAAGACGAGATCTGAAAAATTCAATTGCATCATTTAAAAGTTTAAATGGTATTATACCATTTTCAATTTTAAATCAGGCAATTGAATTTAAAGGCGAGTCTGCGTAAAGCTACTAAAATGTAGCTGCGCAAAGACGAGATCTGAAAAATTCAATTGCATCATTTAAAAG
>CAILUF010000085.1 GCA_903837365.1 uncultured Alphaproteobacteria bacterium
AATTATTTTAATTTTTTAAAGTAGCGTTAATGAATTCAGACTTAGCTTTTACTTAGCATAAAAAAATAATTTTATCTCTCAAGTTTTTTTATGAATCGACAAGAAATTATTATAAATATCGCCGATAACCTTACCAATCAAGCTTGCGAACTTATTTTGAAACTTGGTTTTTCCTTAGAAAATTCGATAATTATTAGCGATAAAAAAATTTGGCAAAAACATTTTAAAAATTTTCAGAAGGATTTTCGAAGTCAATTGGGTGAAACTCTGATTCTACAAAATCCAACATGCGATGAAAAATTCGTAAAAAAAATTATGAGCCATGCCAAAAATTATCAGTTAATTATCGCCTTTGGCAGTGGCACAATTAATGATTTATGCAAATATAGTGCATCGCAATTAAACATGCCTTACGTTATTTTTACATCGGCTTGTTCGATGAATGGCTATTGTTCACCAAGCGCATCAATCACTATCAACTCGCATAAAAAAACTTTAAGTTCTAAAGCTCCGATTGCAGTTTTTAGTGATTTAAAAATTTTACAAAACTCTCCAAAAAAGATGACAAGAGCTGGAATCGCCGATGCATTATGTCTATATAGCTGTTGGTTTGATTGGTTTCTTTCGCATTTAGTTTTAAACAGTAAATTTAATTTAGAATGTTTTTTAATGCAAAAAAATGCTTTTGAAAAATTTAAAAAAAACTATCTTAATTGGCAAATTGATGATCAAAATTTTCTAGCAATATTGATGGAAATTTTATTACTTTCAGGCAAAGCGATGAGCTTAGCCAATGGCTCTTACCCGGCTAGTCAAAGCGAACATTTGATTGGTCATTGCTTGTCAATGAAATATCCAAAAAAATTGAAAAATATTTTACATGGTCAACTTATCGCAATCACCACTTCGCAATCATTAAAAATTCAGCAAGAAATTTTAAATAAATTACAAAAAAAACAACTTACTTTAGCGAAAATTTCCTTGCAATATCCACAAAATATTTATAAATTTTTTGGAAAAAAAATTGCCAATGAATGCCTTGATCAGTATAAAGATAAAATTTTTTCAAATCAAAAAATTTTACAAATTAACAAAAAATTAATTGATGATTCGCAAAATATTTTTTTAGAATTACAGGAAATTTTTCAACAAAATTTATGGGTGAAAAAAATTTTTCAACATTTTAAAATCAACACTAATTTACAAAAATTATCGCTTAATAAGCTACAATATCAAGATTGCGTTAATAATGCCAAATTTATTCGCAATCGCTTTACTTGTTTAGATTTTTATTAACAAAAAATTAATTTTATGAATTATTTAATAAAATTAATTCCGCATCAAAAGCTATCTGTGTTGAATTATGATGATCTGCGAGGATTCTGAAAATTTGGCAATCAATTTTTAAAAATTAACAAATTTGTTTAAAAATTTCTAGAAGTTGAACTTTTAATGAAGCTAAATCAGAATTGTTATAAACAATAAAATCGGCTTTTTTTATTCTCTGCTCATCACTTACTTGTTTATTTTTTAACATAAAAAATTTTTCTTCAATTTGTTTGATTTTAATTTCTTCAATATCATTATTATCGGCCAAGCAACGTTGAATATAGCGCTTTCTTCGCAAATCATCATCAGCAATTATTGCAATAATTTTATCAACTTTATAAAATGAATTTTCAAGCAAAAGTGGAATATTAAGTATAACTAATTTTTGTTGTTCTTGATTACTTTTAATTATAAACTGTTGATATTTATTTCTAATAATTGGATGTAAAATATTTTCAATAATTGTTATTTGTTGAGGATATTTGGCAATTATTTCGCTTAATATTTTACGCTCTATAACCTTGCCTTTCAATGCTTGCGGAAATTGTTGAGCAATTTCATTTATAACGCTTGAATCATGCAAAAATAAATTATGAACTAATTCATCTGCATCAAAAACTACTACGCCAAACTCTTCAAAAATTTTAGCAACACTATTTTTTCCCGAAGCAATTCCGCCACTTAAGCCAATAATTTTCATTGCAATTCTTCTGGTATGGTTAATTGACAAAATTCTAATTTTTGACGTAAATTATTTTTTAAAATCTGTAAATTTTCTAAAGAATCCGCTTCGCATCTTGCTACTAAAACTGGCTGGGTATTTGATGCGCGAATCAACCACCATCCTATTTCAGTTGTTGATCTTATGCCATCAATATCATCAAATTTTTCATTATTTTTTTGAAGTATTTTTTTAAGATCTTCAACCATTTGGAATTTATTTTCCTCGCTACATTCTACACGAATCTCAGGAGTTGAAAAAGTTTTTACTAATTCCTTCCGCAATTCTGAAAGTTTTTTATCTGAATTTGCAACGATGTTGATAAGTCGAATAGCTGAATATAAAGCATCATCAAAACCAAAATATTTATCGGCGAAAAAAATATGTCCCGACATTTCGCCAGCAAGTAGCGCATTAGTCTCTTTCATTTTAGCTTTGATTAAAGAATGACCAGTCTTCCACATTAAAGGTTTTCCACCACTTTTTTTAATTTCATCGAATAATATATTACTAGCTTTCACATCGGCAATAATAGTGGAATTTGGATGATTAGCGAGAATTTCGCGCGCAAAAAAAACCATTAATTGATCACCCCAAATAATCTCACCTTCATCATCAACTACGCCAATACGATCAGCATCGCCATCAAATGCAATACCTAAATCACAATTATGTTTTTTCACTTCCGCTATTAAATCTTCAAGATTTTTGGGAACGGTTGGATCGGGATGATGATTGGGGAAAGTTCCGTCAATTTCTTTAAACAGTAAAAAATTTTCCGCAAAAATATTTTCGCTTAATATTTCCATAATTTCACCACCTGCTCCATTTCCAGCATCCCAAGCAATTTTTAATTTTTTGCGCGGATTAAATTCATCAACTTCATTTAGCAATTCACTTTCGCCTTTTTGTAAAATGGAATCTTGCAAAATTCTTTCGGCATAATTTTGTTTAATATCATGAATCTCTAGCACTCCCTGCCCTTCATAAAAATCCGCATCTTCTAAAATCAACGCTAAATTAGCAATATCCTTTCCATAAAATGGACGATCTTTTAGAGTAATTTTGAAACCATTGTGATTACCTGGATTGTGCGATCCTGTAATCATAATTCCCGCATCACAATTGAGGTGATTAACAGCGAAATAAAGCATCGGGGTTGGTCCAAGTCCTACATCAAAAACATATAATCCACTATTAACCAAACCTTGCAGTAAACGCTCCTTTAAAATTGGCGAACTGAGTCTACCATCGCAAGCAATCGCAATTTTATTTTGATAATTTTTTTTTAAAAAACCTGCAAAGGATTTTCCTAAAAAATAAGCATCATTGTCAAATAAGGTTTCATTGTATATACCGCGTATATCGTAAGCCCTAAGAATTGATTTGTGAAATGTGTGTTTTAGATTAGAATCATTATTCATAAAAAATAAATTAAACGTTGTTAGTTAACAATCATAAATAAGTTTTAACTCTTTTTAATTATTATAATTAGAAGCAATTTTTCCTTCAATTGGCGAAGATGGCGAAGCAAAATTTTTCTTTTCCATTCTTCCAGAAAGAAAAGCTAATCTTCCAGCTTCAACCGCTAGTTTCATGGCTCGCGCCATGGCAATAGGATTTTTAGCTTTAGCAATTGCAGTATTCATTAAAACTCCATCGCAACCAATTTCCATGGCAATTGTTGCATCGGATGCGGTACCAACTCCAGCGTCAATTAAAACTGGAACTTTGGCTTGTTCAACAATTAATTCAATATTTAAGCGATTCTGTATACCCAATCCTGAGCCAATTGGAGCTCCTAAAGGCATGATTGCACAACAGCCAATATCTTGCAATTCCTTGGCAATAATTGGATCATCAGAGGTATAAACCATCACATCAAAACCATCCTTGATTAGCATCTCAGCTGCTTTGATTGTTTCAATTACTTTTGGATAAAGAGTTTTTTCATCAGCTAAAACTTCAAGCTTGACTAAATTCCAGCCACCCGCCATTCGTGCTAAGTTAAGGGTTCGAACCGCATCTTGCGCTGTGAAACATCCAGCGGTATTTGGTAAATAAAAATATTTTTTTGGATCGACAAAATCTTGCAACATTGACTGATCTTTTTTTTCGATATTGACTCTACGCAATGCAACCGTAACAATTTGCGCACCCGAAGCTTCAATTGCGTAAGCAGTTTCCTGAAAATCTTTATATTTTCCAGTTCCAACCAAAAGTCGCGAAGAAAATTTTTTACCAGCAATTTCAAAAAAATCATCACTTAAAAAATCCTGCTTACTTGCAGCTATATCCATAAAAATAAAGTTAAATTAAAAACGCGCTGGGAAGAGCGTGACTATCAAAAGCACCAAAGGAGCTAAAAGCATCATCCCGTCCATGCGATCAAGTATTCCGCCATGTCCAGGAATAATCGTTCCCGAATCTTTAACGCCAAAAATTCTTTTAAATTTTGACTCTAACAAATCGCTTATCTGCTCTATGATCGATAGAAATGCCGAAAGAAAAATAAAAAACATCACGCCACCAGCAAACATAAAAGAACTCATAAAACCAATAATCATACTCGCAAAAATTCCACCGATCAATCCTGACCATGTTTTATTTGGACTTATTTGTGGAGCGATTTTTGTCCCACCCAAAGTTTTACCAGCAAAAAATGCAAAAATATCCGTTGACCAAATTATTGCAAACATCCAAAACAGAACTTCAACGCTGTAATAACGCAATTTAATCACTGCGAAAATTGGAATTAAAATATAAAAAAAACCAATTAATTGCCATTTTTTCTTATCGGCAATATTTTTAACCATATCCATCCACTCCGCTGTCATCATGATTGCAATGGCGATTGCCAAAAGCAAAAACAAATCTTTTGAATAAAAAATGGCAATCAAGGCAATAGGAACCAGAATTACAGCTGAGATAATTCTTTGCTTGGTATTTTCGCGCGGATCAAGAAAATGAATATGCGCAACCAGTTTATTAAATAATAAAGTTAGTGGATAAAAAAATTTTTTTAGTGATTTTATAAAATTATCTTTTTCCATAGCGACGCTCCCTTTTGTTAAAACTTATGATAGCATTGATAAGATTTTTTTTACAAAAATCCGGCCAAAAAACTTCACTAAAATAAAATTCAGTATAAGCAATTTGCCACAAGAAAAAATTACTAACCCTCAGATCTCCCGCGGTTCTAATTAATAAATCAGGATCAGGTAAATTGGGTTGATATAAATTTTTTGCAAATAAATTTTCATCAATTTCTGCAACATTAATTTCTTTGTTACTAACTGCAAGAGCGATCTTTTTTGTTGCATCAATAATCTCACTTCTTGAGCCATAAGAAAAAGCAACATTGAGGATAAGCGCTTGATTATCCTTGGTAATTTCTTGTAAATTTAAAATTTTTTGCTTTAGCTTTTCATCAAGTCTCTCTAGATTGCCAAGTATAATTATACGAATTTTTTTTTCTAGAAATTGTTGCATTTGATTATCGAGATAATCCTCTAGAAGCTTGAGTAAGTATGATACTTCATTTTTTGGACGATTCCAATTTTCTGAAGAAAAGGCATAAACTGATAAAATTTTTACGCCAAGATCGATACAGTCTTGAGCAATTTTTTGTAAATTTTGCGAACCAGTTTTATGACCAATTTGCAATGGCAATCCTCTTTTTTTCGCCCATCTGGCATTACCGTCCATAATAATGGCGATGTGGTGTGGCACTTTAAGATTAGGATCAATAATTGAAGTTTTTTTACGCAAATTCAGCATTAAATTAAACTTTCATTAAATCTTTTTCTTTGCCAAGGACAACCTCGTCAACTTTACTCACAAATTCATCGGTAATTTTTTGAACAATATCGCCAAAACTATGAATTTGATCTTTACCAAATTCTTTTTCGTTTTTCTTAAAATCATCAAGTGCATCACGACGAATATTGCGCAAAGCAACTTTTTTATCTTCGCCATATTTTTTAGCAAGCTTAACTAATTCTTTGCGACGCTCTTCGCTAAGCTTTGGAATTGAGATACGAATTGTATTTCCTTCGCTCATTGGATTGAAACCTAAATTGGCATTTAAAATAGCTTTTTCAATCGCTTTAATGCTTTCCTTATCCCAAACTTGAATTGATAAAATATTTGCTTCAGGAACGGAAATATTAGCCAATTGAGTAATTGGCATCATTGAGCCATATACTTCAACACGAATTGTATCGAGCAAATTTGGATTAGCTCTACCAGTTGAAATACTGTCCATATCGCGTTTCAATGAATGAAGCGTTTCTTCCATTTTTTTGCGTAATTTATCGGATAATTGATTAATCATAAAATTAAAAATTAGTTAATTATGTTTTTTTGATTGTTTTTAGTTAAAATTATATTTTAAGTTTTTAATTCACAATAATAATTTAAAAATATTTTTTTAGTTAATAATTGTGAATTTTCCACGACCATTAACAACTTCTTGTAAAGAATCTTCACCTTTAATAGAAAAAACTATAATTGGCAATTTATTGTCTTTAGCCAAGGTAATAGAGGTTTGATCCATAACTCGGAGATCTTGTTTAATTACATCAATATAACTTAAACTATCATAACGAGTTGCATTTTTATCAAGCTTAGGATCAGCACTATAAACACCATCAACTTGCGTACCCTTTAAAATAACATCACAATTCATCTCTACTGCTCTTAAAACTGCAGCGGTATCGGTTGTGAAAAATGGATTACCAGTTCCAGCTGAAAAAATAACTACACGACCTTTTTCTAAATGCCTTACAGCTCTCCTCTTGATATAAGGCTCGCAAATACTATTCATGGGAATTGCTGACAACATTCTGGTATCGATATTTTGTTTTTCTAAAGCACTTTGCAATGCTAAACCATTGATACAAGTTGCAAGCATTCCCATATAATCAGCAGTTACTCGCTCAATGCCCTGCGCAGCTTTAGAAATACCACGAAAAATATTTCCACCTCCAATTACCACGGCAATTTCACAGCCAAGCAAATGTGCCGAATTTATTTGCTTACAAATTTTGCTGATCGCTTGCGCATCATGCCCAAACATCTGATCGCCCATCATTGCTTCACCCGAAACTTTGAATAAAATTCTCTTAAATTTTAGATTGGTCATTATTAATTATAAAAAACTTATGTGAGCTAAAAATATTAAAATTTTTAGTCTAAAAAACTTAGAAAAATTCCGCAAAATAATTTATAAAAAATATTAAGTTTTTAAATTATCTTAAAAATTTTTAGTAAGTAAATAATAAAAATCAAATTTTTTAATTTATTTTAAAAAAATTTTAAAATAAATTTTAATGATTATTTTTTCTTGGAAGCGCAACTGGTGTTGATGATTTATTTAAATCATTTTTACCAATTGCTAATTTTTTATTAGCTAAGTTTTTTTCCAAATTTTGCTCTTTTTTAACATCTGCTTTATTCGCCGAATTAGATCCAGTTATCGCCTGATTTGAAGCTTGCTTGGAAATTTCTTGATTCTTAGTTATTTCTTCATTTTTAATTTCAACATTGTCTTGGACTGCTATATTACCCGGTCTCGCACTATCAACACCAAAAACATCAGATTTTTCAACCCAACCCTTTTTACCATTGATTTTAATTGCGCACCATTGCTCATCGCATTTCAAATATTCACCAATAACAAAATTTTCAAGACGAAAAATTAAATGCGCTTCAAGATTATTTTTACGACGCATTTCAACGGTTGGTTTTTTACTGTAAATCATTAACATTCTTTTTTTGGTAAGCAAACTTTGCATTACCCAACCGGTTTGTCCTTCGTAGTCCTCAATCTCATTCCAATTATCATATTCGCTAATCACGCGCACTGGAATGCCTCTAACTTTGTAAGTATATTTTATTGGATAATTTTGACCAGGACCAGAGCGGACATTAGTTTCAGAAGCACGAAAGGAAGAAAAATAATTAACTTCCTGAATTTGTTTTGTAGCAAATGCACTAGAAAGAGTAGTGGATAATGTCAGCAAAATTAAAATTAAAAATTTGTAAAAATTTATTTTTTTAAAGGAAAATTTCTCGAAATTTTTTGGGTAATGCGACATATTTTTTTCAAGTTTTTTTTGGATTTTTTAAATTATTTTTTGGATTTATTATGGTGATAATTTTTTCCACCATCAATCAGATTTTGTTGCTTTGATCTTGTAACAGCTAGCTCATCAGCATTAACATCTTTGGTAATTACGCTTCCTGCCCCAATCACCGCGTTATCACCGATATTTACTGGCGCAACTAGCGCAGTGTTAGATCCTATAAAAACATTATCACCAATAACAGTTTTAAATTTATTATAACCATCATAATTGCAGGTTATTGTTCCGGCACCTATATTGGAATTTTCACCAACTACAGAATCGCCAACGTAACTTAAGTGATTTATTTTTGCACCCTTTTTTACGTGAGTTTTTTTAACTTCCACGAAATTTCCGATCTTGGAATTTTCTTCAATCACAGTTCCAAGGCGGATTCTCGCAAATGGTCCAATGACACTTGCAGATTTAATCAATGCTCCTTCAATATGCGAAAAAGATTTAATTTCAACATTACTTTCAATTACCACTCCATTTCCAAAAACTACATGAGGATGAATTACCACATCACTGGCGATTTGGGTATCATGACTAAAAAAAATTGTTTTTGGTGAAATTAAAGTAACGCCATTTTCAAACATTTTTTGACGAAGTTGTTTTTGTTTTATTTTTTCTATTTGCGCTAATTCACTACGCGAATTTACGCCTAAAACTTCTGCGCTATTGGTTTTAATAAAACTACGTTTCAAACCGTGCTGAGTAGCAATTGCAACTATATCGGTTAAATAAAATTCTTGCGATGAATTATCGTTTTTAACTTGTGAAATTAATTGTTCTAAATATTTACCATCAACTGCTATAACTCCCGAATTACATAAACTAATTTTACGCTGATTGGGATTGGCATCTTTAAATTCAACTATTTTTTCTAGGTGACCCAAATCATCAATAACCAAGCGTCCGTAAGCATTTTCTTGCTCATCTTCAAATGCCAAAATACATAAACTCGATTCATTTAATTTATCGAGCATTTTTTTTAAGGTAAGTGATGAAAGCAATGGCGTATCGCCGTAGAGAATTAAAACTTTATCGCCTAATTTTTTAGCAGATTCTTTAAAAAAATTTAATCCACATGAAACAGCGTGAGCAGTACCCAATCGTTGTTCTTGCATGGCGTAATTAATTTCGATTTTACTTTGATGATTGTTTTTTATTTCTTGCCAATAGGCTAAAATATCTTGCGAAACAACCAATGTAACGTCTTGAGGATCAAGCTTTAATGCCTCATCAATTACCATATCGATCATCGTTTTACCAGCGATTTTATGCATCACTTTTGGTAAAGACGATTTCATACGACTGCCTTTTCCAGCAGAAAGAATGATGATCGAAAGCGCTTGAGTCATAATTTAGTTTTTATTTTGATCAACCAATTTATTTTTAGAAATCCATGGCATCATTGCACGTAAATCTTCGCCAACAGCTTCAATTGGATGAGCTTTGCCACGAGCACGAAGTGCATCGAAATTATGTTTGCCAGTTTTATTTTCTTTCATGAATTCACGCACAAATTTTCCGCTTTGAATTTCTTTTAAAATTTTCTGCATTTCTTTTTTTGTTTTATCGGTGATAATTCTTGGACCTCTAGTCAAATCACCATATTCAGCAGTATTGGAAATTGAATAACGCATATTGGCAATTCCACCTTCATAAAGCAAATCAACAATCAATTTCATTTCATGTAAACACTCAAAATAAGCCATTTGCGGAGCATATCCAGCTTGCGTTAAAGTTTCAAAACCAGCTTGAATCAAGGCAGTAACTCCACCGCATAATACCGCTTGCTCGCCAAATAAATCAGTTTCACATTCTTCTTTGAAACTAGTTTCAATAACTCCTGAACGACCTCCGCCAATTGCTGAAGCGTAAGACAAAGCAATTTGTAAAGCTTCCCCAGATTTATTTTGCGCAACTGCAACTAAGCACGGAACTCCACCACCTTTAACATATTCTCCACGAACTGTATGACCTGGACCTTTTGGAGCAATCATAAAAACATCCAAATCTTCTCTTGGTTTTATTAATCCAAAATGAATATTTAAGCCGTGAGCAAAAGCAAGAGCTGATCCTTGCTTCATATTTTTACGCAAATCTTTTTTATAAATTTCAGCTTGCAATTCATCAGGAGTTAAAATCATTACTATGTCCGCCCATTTGGCAGCCTTAGCGTTGGATAAAACTTCAAAACCAGCATTTTGCGCTTTAATTGCCGAAGGTGAATTTTCACGCAACGCAATTTTAACTTCTTCAACTCCGCTATCGCGAAGATTTTGAGCATGGGCATGGGCTTGTGAACCATAACCAACAATTGCCACTTTTTTTCCTTTGATAATGCTTAAATCGGCATCACGATCATAATAAACTTTCATGTAAGATATTTTAAAAATTGATTTGAAATTAAATTTATTGAAAACGAATTTAGGTAAAAAATTTGATAAGTCAAGTTAAGTGCAAAACTATTTAAAGTTAATTTCTTGTATATTTAAATTAATCGCTCGTGACGTAATTCATCAAGAGTAATTTTTTTCTCATACCAAGCGCGACCAATGATTACGCCATCAACTCCAAATTGCTCAAGCTCGCCAACGCCCTTTAAATCGGCAATTGAGGAAATTCCACCTGAAGCAATTACGGGAATTTTTATCGCTTGCGCTAAATTTTTAGTACCTTGATAATCAAAGCCCGAAAGCATGCCATCGCGCGAAATATCGGTGTAAATAATCGCCGAAACTCCGCAATCTTCAAATTGCGTTGCCAAATCAATCACTGAAAAATTTGAGTCATTAACCCAACCATGAGTAGCAACCATGGAATTTCTAGCATCGATTCCAACGACAATTTTTTGAGTAAATTTTTGACAAGCCTGCTTAACTAATTGCGGATTTTGTAAAGCAATCGTTCCGAGAATCACCCTAGAAACTCCAAGTTCAAGCCATTTTTCAATATCAGCAAGACTGCGAATTCCTCCGCCCAATTGCACTGGAATTTTTACATTTTTTAAAATTTGCGCAACAATTTCACTATTTTGACTTACGCCTAAAACTGCGCCATCAAGATCGACAATGTGCAAAAATTTAAAACCCAAATTACAAAATTCTTGAGCTTGATGAAGAGGATTATCGTTGAAAATTGTTGCTTGTGCCATATCGCCCTTCAGCAATCTAACGCATTTACCGGCTTTTAAATCGATTGCTGGAAAAATTATCATAATTGAATTTTAATTTTATTTTTATAAGTTATAACTGATTTTACTGAAGTTAAAAAAAAATTTAAACTAAAAATTTATGTTAATTAAAATTTTATTAAAAATATG
>CAILUF010000086.1 GCA_903837365.1 uncultured Alphaproteobacteria bacterium
AAAATTTGATCGTATGTAATTATAAAATTATTTTATATTAAACTTTTTTAAAAGGTAACTATTTACTGCAGTTAATTCTTCAGTGTTTAATGCTTTATCGTAAATTATAATTTCTGAAATTTTTCCAACAAAAGGTCGAGCGAAATTATTTGGCAATAAATTACCAATCATAAGTGTTAAGTTATTACCATTTAAAGCTTGTGTAGTTGCTCCAGTAAAGGATGGATCATTGGCATTATTGCCATTAATATAAAAAAAAGATTTATTGGTATTGACATTTCTAGTATAGGCAAAAACATAATTGGCATTATCTTGAATTGCATAGGTAGCGTTTGCGTAATTATCATTTTCAGTTGAGGTTCCTAATGGGGAGCGGTGAAGAGCTCTAATTCTTCGATTTAATCCAAGGTAAGCCCCTGTAGATGGTTGAATCTCGATATTTATACCATGGTTTAAGCCATCGGTAACATTTAAAATTGTTGATCCATTGACATTAATACCTGCAGAATTAAATACTATAAAAATTCCATAATTTGCTCCGATAACAAAACTTGGTGAGAGCAAGTTAAAATTATTAAAATAAACCGAAGGAAGGCCATTAATTCCTGAATCTACATATTGCGGTTGGTATGTTGCGTTACTTTGAGAGAAGTTAGATTTGTAGGTTGATTGCGGATTAATATCATTCCAAATAATCACCTTATCATTGTTACTGATATTTTTATCAAAACTAGATTCTAATGTAGTTTCAGTCCATAGCAAAAGATTTGATATTGATGCAATTGGCGAGCCGATGGTCAGCGAACGCGCAGATGTTAACTTCATTTGTTTTACTAGGCGAGAAGAGCTGGTAACTCCGGCTACCAAAATTCCTATAATCAAAATTACAATCGATAATTCAATTAAGGAAAAAGCTTTGTTATTAGAAATGTTAGTGTTTTTATTTTTGTTCATAAATTTAGTGTTAAAAAATTAAAATATAGTAAGTTTTATATTATTCATTTTCAAAATTTAAAATTAAATTTTTCCACATTTCATATTTTTCAATTGGTAAATTTCGCAATGGACTACAAAGATCAAGAGCTTTTTTAACATTATCAATCATTGCTTTGTAATCTCTATTTAAAGGATTTAAATAACGTTTTTTATCAATTAATGAATCGATTTTAGATTGGATATAACCTTCTTTAGAAATTTCAACTTCCACAATAAATTTTAAATTGCTAACCTGTTTTGATTCTTGAATGGCATGATGATAGCACATTTTTAATTGCGATAAAATATTTAATTTCTCGCGCGATGATAAACCGCTATTTTCAATTGTCTTTCCTGCAGTTTTAGTTTCCTTAAAATTGCTTTCATTAACATTTTCTGATATATTTTTATTTTCACTATTTATTTCCTCAGCTTTAGCAAGATTCTTTTGATCGATATTTTGCTGAGGATCTTGATTGATTATTTCTTCGGCCTTAACTGTATTAACAATCTTGTTTATATTGTCTTTATCAAGGGAGGTGGGGTTTTTTTGCTCGATAAATTTATCGATTTTTTTTTGCTGAACGATTTCTTGTTCTTTGGCAGTTTTAAGATCAGATAATGTTGATTCAGAAATTAAATGCTCAAAACCAATAAATAATTGTTGATCACTATTCTTGGTTATTGATTCTTTATTAAAACTATAGAATATCAATAAAAATAATAGGGAATGAAGAAATATTGAGTATAAATAATTTTTTATCATTTGGCAATATCGGTTACTAAAACTATTTTGCTATATCCAGCAATTCCAACGAGACTAACAATATCCATAACCTTTCCGTAATCAAGTGATTTATCGGCGCGAACAAAAATTTTAGTTTCAAAATTATTAGATGTTAGCTTTGCAATATTGGCAGTAAGCTGGCCAATTTTAACAGGATTTTCTTGCAAATAAAGCGAATTATCAGATTTGATCGAGATGGTTATAGGGACAATATTTTCATTGCTTGAGCTCGATGCTCCCTTTGGTAGATTAATTTTTATGCTACTTGTCATCATAGGAGCTGCAACCATAAAAATAATCAAGAGTACAAGTAAAATATCCACAAAAGGTGTGATATTGATTTCGCTTATAGCGGATCTTTTTTTAAATTTATCCTGTTTATTGATATTGAAGGCCATAAAAGAGTGCGCAAATTTAAAAAAATAAATACTAAAAATTATCGTCTTTAATAATGAATAATTTATTAGGAATAGAGCTTGTAAAGTCAATATTCTTAAGGGTTACCGAAACAATTTGACCAAGATCATTTTTAACTTCCATTTTAATAAATTCTAACGGTGAGGTTTTAAAAATTAAACTAAATTCTCCTGCCTCTTTACGATTTTTTTTAAGTAGAGATATTTTGATTAATTCAGCAGATTTTTCAAAGTTAGTAATTTGAATATCTTTGCTAAAAAAGGAGATGTTAGGACGAGTAAGAAATGATGCAGGAGTAGTATTAGTGCTGATGCGCGAAATTTCATCTAACTCAATATCTTGATATGATAAAATTGGACCATTTACTACAATCAAAATTTTAGGATTGGCAAAATATTCAACTCGCATTTTACCCGATTGATCCTTGTTGCGAGATAAATAAAATTTTCCATTGATAGAATTTTCAGAAGTGTTTTGGGTAAAATTAGCGGTGAGGTTGGAGATGTTATTTAAAAAATTTTCAATATTTTTGATATCCTCTTGATGCTCAGAAATTTTTTGTGATAGTGAAGGGTTTTCTTTAGCAATAGACGAGCCTTGTCCAATAAAAAAAATTAGACTTAAAGCAACGCTAAAAAATATTGACCTAAGCCAATATTTTTTAGCGATTATGCCATTAAACTTCTTTTGAGTAATATGTTTTTTCATCAAGTCCACCTTCGGTTTTATCAACTATTAAAGTTATTGCACTGTCACCAGTTATGTTAATTGTTGTTCTAACCATATCAAGAATTCTATCGACTCCAAGAATTATTCCAATTCCTTCGATTGGTAGATTGACTGAAGTTAAAACCATGCTCATAAAAATAATTGATCCACTAGGAATTCCAGCTGCTCCAATTGAACCAAGAGTGCAGGTTAAAACTAACATTAGATAATTTTGGTAAGTTAAATCTATTCCATAGGCTTGAGCAAAAAATAATGCGCATATGCCTAGGTATATTGCGGTTCCATCCATATTTATACAAACGCCAAGTGGAAGTAAAAAGTTGGAATTAGTCTTAGAAACTCCCATGCGATCTTGCAATTGAGTCATTGCTGTAGATAATGTAGCTTTACTGCTACTTGTTGCGAAAGCAAGTGATTGAGTTAAAAGAATTTTTTTATAAAATGGAATTGGCGAAATTCTTGCAAAAAATAAAATCATTAATCCAAAAATTAAATATTGAAAAGCGCATGCCGATAAAACTGCAATAATTAATTTTGCAAGAGCTTCAAGAATATCGGTTCCTTGCGTTCCAATAACCCAAGCTATAAATCCAAAAACTCCAAGTGGCGCAAGTTTGATAATGATTTCAATCATTCTAAAACTAACTTGTGAAGCTGAATAAATAAATTCTTTTAAAGGACGAGCTTTTTCGCCAACGATATTAATTACTATGCCGGTAAAAATTGAGAAAATAATTATTTGTAAAAAATTATCTGTTGCCATTGCGTGAATTGGATTAGTTGGAATAAGTCCAATTAAAAATTCAGTAATTGAAGGAGGAGTTTTGTTAGCCAAAACAGTGGGTTGACCATTTGTTTGGAGAATTGAACTTAAGTCAACTCCAGCACCTGGTTGAAAAAAATGACCAGCGGTTAATCCGATAATAACAGCAAAAATTGCAGTTAAAATATAAGCGCTGAATCCTTTGATTCCAATGCGTGTAAAATTTCCTTCCCCATGCATTGATGTAATTCCAGATAATAACGCAAAGAAGATTAGCGGAACGATTACCATCTTAATTAAGCTGATAAAAATAGTACCAAAAATCTTTAAATCGGCTGCCTTTTCCTTTAGAACGAAGCCAGAAATAATTCCTAAAACTAACCCAATTAATACTTGTTGCCATAATTTCATAATCTAATATTGATTTTAGTTAATAAAACTTTTGCAAATAAATCGAAACAGTTAGCTTAAGATCTCTGGATGATAATTGCAAAAGTAAGAATTGTTGAAGCCTTGGAATTAAAATAGAATTAAAAGCGTAAGGCAATTAAACTAAATTATTAGCAAATAGCGATGTAAAAACAATTCAAATAATTGTAATACACTTCAGCCAATTTAAAAAAATATTGCAACTATTTTTTTTAGAATGTTTTAATAGTTGCAATTATAAGTTCATATTTACTGGATAAAAAAAACTAATATGACCTTTGGTTTATTGGGTTTGTAGACGTAAAATTTTATTAATTTATAAAATCATAATTTGCATTAAAATATTTTTAATATTACTAAATTTGTTTTTTTAAGAAAACTAAATTTAGTTTTTGACTTTTAAAAAAATAATAATTTGATGTTATAACCTAATTGAACTATCTTAACTTTTAATCTAAAATTTTATAAAATGAAAAAAATATTTAACAGTTTTTTGTTTCTAATTATACTTTCTGTTGCTACGGAATCAATAGCTTCAACTCGTTATGTTTCGATTGGAACTGGTGCGATAACCGGAGTATATTACCCAGCTGGCGGGGCAATTTGTCGTTTGTTAAATCGCGGTCGCAAGGGTCATGGAATCAGGTGTTCAGTTGAATCAACAGGTGGTTCAGTTTCGAATTTAAATGCAATTCGCAATGGTGTAATTGACTTTGGAATTGTTCAATCGGATTGGCAATATAATGCTTATAATGGCTCCGGTTTTTTTGCTGATCAAAAACCATTTAAAGAATTAAGATCCGTATTTTCACTTTACACCGAAACATTCACTCTCGCAGTTGCAGAAAAATCTGGAATAAAAAAACTTGATGATATCATTAATAAAAGAATCAACTTTGGTCCACAAGGATCTGGTATGTATGCAACTATGGAAGTTTTAATGTCAGCTAAAGGTTGGAATAAGCAAAGCTTTTCAAACATTACTTACCTACAACCATCTGAACAACCAAAAGCTCTTTGTGATGATAAGATCGATGTAATGATCTATGCATCTGGAAATCCAAATGGAGTTCTTCAAGAAGCTACGCAAACTTGTAAAGTTAGAATTATTCCAATCGATCGCGAAACTATTGATAAACTAGTGCAAATAAATTCATTTTATGTTAAAGCTGTTGTTCCTGGTGGAATGTACGCTGGAAACCCAAATAATATCGATACTTTTGGCGTTAAAGCTACGATCGTAACCTCTGAAAAAAATAATTCAGAAGTTGTTTACAATTTAACAAAAGCAGTTTTTGATAATTTTGATAATTTTAAAACTCTTCATCCAGTTTTTTCTAATTTGAAGAAAGAAGATATGGTTAAAGAAGGTAATTCTGCACCAATACATCCTGGCGCAGTGAGATATTTTAAAGAAGCGAAATTAATGAATGAATAATTTATTTTTTAAACAATATTTTTCATCTATTATCGTTAACATAGAATAAAAATTGTTAAAAAGTAATTACTCTTAATAATAATATTTATTTCTCTTTAAAAAATATTAATCAATGAAAATAGTAAATTTGTTTAATTTATTAATTTTATCTTTGCTTACAATTTCCTGCATTCGCTTTAATCCAATTTTGCTTAATAATCAAAATTATCAAAATTTACATGAAGATGTAGTAAAATATGAAATTAGCTTATGCCAAAAAGAAGCCGATGAATTTGCTAATAATGAGATTGCCAGTGAGAGTTATTATAACGTAACTGATGGTTTAACCAGAAGTTTTTCGGATGCGGTTTCTCAATCAATATTAGGTTTAGGTAATCCAAAAACAAATTTACTCAATAACACTATTCGAACCTCTGGATCAGCTACTTCTAACACCATAAAATCCTACCAAAAAACCAAAAATAATCCTGATGCCAATATAAAAAATTATATTGTAAATTGTTTAGGACGTCGAGGTCTAGTGGTAATTGGCTGGAAATAAATTTTTACAAATTGCCATGGATTTAAAAAATTTAATCAATTAAATTTTCAAATTAATTTCGTATAATTTTTTTTAAAATAATTTTAAATATTCTATGGCAGGACACTCGCAGTTCGCAAATATCAAGCATCGTAAAGGAGCGCAAGATGCCAAAAAGGCAAAGCTATTTACAAAAATAATTCGTGAAATCACTGTTGCAGCTAAAACTGGCCAAAGCGATCCCGAATATAATCCACGTCTTCGTAATGCCCTGATTGAAGCGCGTGTAAATAACATGTCTAAAGATCGTATTGAAACGGCAATTAAAAAAGTAACCTCGGGAGCTGATACGCAAAATTACGAAGAAATTCGTTATGAAGGATATGCTCCTGCTGGTATTGCTATAATCGTTGAAGCGCTTACCGATAATCGCAATCGAACGGCCAGTGAGGTACGTAGTATTTTTACTAAAATGGGCGGAGCGCTTGGCGAAACTGGATCGGTTGGATTCATGTTCGAGCGTGTTGGGGTTATTCAATTTTCTGCTAATGTTGCCAGTGAAGAGGAAATTTTTGAATTAGCGCTGGAGCTTGGTGCTAGTGAGGTTGAATCGTCAACTGAAATTCATGTAATCATTACTGATCCAGAAAATTTTATTGCGGTTCGCGATGAGTTGATTAAAAAATATAAGGATCCAATTTCTGCTAAACTAGATTGGAAAGCAAAAAATATTATTGAAATTAATGATCTTTTACAAGCGCAAAAATTGCTGAAAATGATTGATTTACTTGAGGATTGTGATGATGTTCAAATGGTCACGGGCAATCATGTTTTTAGCGATGAAATTAATCAAAAAATTTAAATTTATGAAGCATATCGAAATAACTCCAAAAATTATTAAAGATCACAATCTTAGCGAAGATGAATATCAATTAATTCTTGAAATTTTACAACGTCAACCATCAATAACTGAATTAGGAATTTTTTCGGCAATGTGGTCTGAACATTGTTCTTATAAATCTACTAAAAAATATCTTAAAACTCTTCATACAACTGCTTCTTGGGTAATTTGCGGTCCTGGAGAAAATGCTGGAGTAATTGACATTGGCGATAATCAAGCAGTGATATTTAAAATGGAAAGTCATAATCATCCATCCTTTATTGAGCCTTATCAGGGTGCAGCTACAGGAGTTGGAGGAATTTTACGCGATGTATTCACGATGGGAGCGCGACCAATTGCCAATCTCAATGCTCTTCGATTTGGAGAAATTGATCATCCTAAAACTAAAAGTTTAGTTAACGGAGTTGTTAGTGGAATTGGAGGATATGGAAATTGCGTTGGCGTTCCAACGGTTGGCGGGGAAGTTACTTTTGATAAAAGATATAATGGTAATATTATCGTAAACGCCATGACCGTTGGTCTAACAACTCATGATAAAATTTTCTATTCATCAGCTTCAGAAGTTGGTGCTTCAGTTGTTTACGTTGGCTCAAAAACTGGTCGTGATGGAATTAATGGTGCAGTTATGGCATCCGATGAGTTTAAGGAAGGAGATGAAGATAAACGTCCTACGGTACAAGTTGGCGATCCTTTTGCTGAGAAATTATTACTTGAAGCTTGTATGGAATTAATGCAATCAGATTGCATTTTATCAATTCAGGATATGGGTGCGGCTGGATTAACTTCATCTTCCTTTGAAATGTCTGGCAAGGGTGGAACTGGTATCGAACTTAATTTAGAAAAAGTTCCGCAACGTGAATCAGGAATGACCCCGTATGAAATTATGCTTTCCGAAAGTCAAGAAAGAATGTTGATGATTATTAAACCTCAAAAGGAAGAATTTGCTAAAAAAGTTTTCGATAAATGGAATTTAGATTTTGCAGTAATTGGCATTGTTACTGATACCGCAAGGGTAGTTATAAAAATGAATGGCGAAGTTTACGCAGATATTCCATCAGCACCATTATCAGAAAAATCTCCTGAATATGATCGAAAATATGTCTAAAATTTATTATGAATATTTAATTTAATTTCAGACTTTTTTTTAAATTATAAAGTCTGAAATATGAAAATTTAATATATTTTTTTAACTCAATTTCTAACTCAATTTCTTTTTGCAATTTTGCCAATTTGGTAAAAAACGATTCATCACCGCAACAAATTTTTTGTTATGACTTGGTTCGATTAAATGACCCAATTCATGAACAACCACATACTCAATTGCTTCAAATGGTTTTTTAGCTAATTCAGAACTAAACCATAAGCGAGCTTTCATATAGTTGCAACTTCCCCATTTAGTTTTCATTTTTTTGATGCCAATAAAATTACTTTTTAAATTCATAATTTTTTGCCATTTATGAACCATTGGTACAATTACTTTAAGAAGTTCTTGGCGATAAAATTGATGAAGTGATTTTTTAATATCTTCTTGATCGCATTCCTTGGTTATAGAAATAACTATTTTATCGTTATAGTCAGTGGTTATAGATAGTTTTTGTTGATTATTAACAATTTCTAAAGTATATTTATTTCCAAAAAATTCAATAAGTTCGCCATTTTTAAAATTTATATTTTTGATATTGTTTTTTGAAAATTCCTGATGATGTTTTTTTATCCAAGCTAATTTATCCATCACTAAACTTTTTAAAAATTGGGTGGAAGGCTTACGAGGAGCGATTAGATGAATCTTTCCATCATTTGTAGCTATTCGCAAATAAATTTTGCGAACTGCTTTGCGTAAGATTAAAATTTCTAAATCTTCGATTTTAAGTGTTGCGGTATCATAAATTTTTTTACTAAATTTTGCCATTTTTATTCCGTTTAATTTGAAAAAACTTTTGCAATAATGCCACTGATTCTTCAACTCCAATACCACCATAAATTTCTGCTTTATGATATGCTGATGGATGTTTGAAGAGATTAACATTATTGCTAATTGCTCCAAATTTTTCGTCACTGGCACCAAAATAAATTCTACGAATTTTTGCTAAAGCAATAGCGCTAAAGCACATCACGCATGGCTCGAGCGTAATGTAAATATCGCATCCCGAAAGATGACGAGAATTTTTTAAGGTGCAGGCTTGTTGAATGGCGATTAATTCACAATGCGCAAGAGGATTATTTTGCGCTAAGCTTAAATTATGCGTTTGAGAAATTACTTGATTATTTTCAGTAATTACCGCTCCAACTGGAACTTCATTACGCTCAAAAGCAAGTTGTGCTTGCTTTAAAGCTAGTTGCATGAAGTAGTTGTTTTGCATATTACAGCCCGTGATCTTTGACTAAAATTTCAGCAATTTGCACAGCATTTAACGCTGCGCCTTTTTTCAGATTATCGGCAACAACCCAGAGAGACAAACCATTTTTAATCGATGTGTCTTTACGAACACGTGATACAAAAACCGGATCTTTAGCGGATGCCTCAATTGGCGTTACAAACTGCATCTCGGCAGGATTATCAATTAGTAAAATTCCATCGGATTTTGATAATACTCTTTTAGCTTCTTCAACTGAAATTGGATTTTCAAATTCTACATTTATCGCTTCACTATGCGCATTAAAAACTGGAACGCGAACGCAGGTTGCTTCAACCTCAATGTTTGGATCAAGAATTTTTTTGGTTTCTACTTTCATTTTCCATTCCTCTTTCGTAACTCCATCCTCCATAAAAATATCGATCTGAGGAATAACGTTGAAGGCAATTCGACGACTGAATTTCTTTGGAGTAAGATTTTGATTTTCATAAATTTTCTTAGTCGATTCATAGAGTTCATCCATTGCTTCCTTACCCCCACCCGATACCGCTTGGTAAGTCGATACAACAATTCTTTTAATTTTAGCTAAATCATGTAATGGCTTTAATGCTACAACCATCTGTATTGTTGAACAATTTGGATTAGCAATTATAAAACGTTTTTTATATTCAGCTATGGCTTGTGGATTTACTTCTGGAACGATAAGCGGAATATCTTTTTCCATGCGAAAATGGGAAGTATTGTCAATAACTACACAACCAGCTTTGGCAGCTCGCGGAGCGTGGATAGCCGATATTTCTCCACCGGGTGAAAAAAGGGCGATTTTAGTACCGGTAAAATCAAAATCTTCAAGGGCTTGAACAATCAATGTTTTATTGCCAAATGAAATTTTTTTACCAGCCGAATTACGCGATGCAAGCGCTACGACTTCATCGGCAGGAAATTTTCTTTCCGCTAAAATATTTAACATTTCTTGGCCAACATTGCCAGTTGCTCCAACTACTGCGATTTTTCTAGTCATAAAATTGAAAATTTAAATTATTGTAAAATTAAAAAATAAATTGGTTTTGAAAATTTTATCTTTAAAAATAAAACAAAAAGATTTTATGGCAATGAATTTTTAATTATTAAATAACGAATTTACTTATGGATAATGATTTTTATTGGAGTGAGGATAATAAATTTAATGTTAATTACGACATTAAAAAAATTTGTGTAATCGCTGGCGAACCCTCGGGAGACTTGCTTGGATCAAAATTAATAAAGGAATTAAAATTAACTTTTCCATCGGCAAAATTTTGCGGAGTAGGTGGACAATTAATGATTAATCAAGGACTTGAAACTATTTTTGCGATGGAGGATTTAGCGGTAATGGGCATTGTTGAAGTGATTCCCCATCTTCCAATAATTTTAAAAAGACTTAAACAAACTGCTGAATTTATTAAGAATCAACAGCCCGAAATCGTTGTTACAATTGATTCACCAGATTTTTGTTTTCGCTTAATTAAAAAAATTAAGCATTTAAAAATGATAAAAAAAATCCATCTCATTGCTCCATCAGTATGGGCTTATCGCCAAGGAAGAGCTCAAAAAATTTCGAAACTTTATGATTTATTATTGGCAATTTTACCATTTGAACCTCCTTATTTTGAAAAATATGGCTTAAAAACAGTGTTTATTGGTCATCCAATAATTGATTCAGTTCCTGATTTCTCTAAGCGCTATGAGATTAGAAAAAAATTTCGAAATCAAATTAATATTTCCGAAAATGATTTTTTATTATGCTTAACTCCCGGAAGTAGAAATTCTGAAGTTAAAAAAATTTTTCCAGAAATGATTAATGCAGTTAATAATTTATATCTAGAAAAGTCAGATTTAAAAATTGCCATTTTGCTCGTAAATAAAACTGCGAATTTAGTTAAAAAATTTAGCCAAGAAATTAAAGCTCCATTTTTTTTAATTGAAAATACGCAAAAGGAATCATTATTTTTTGCAAGTGATTTTGCAGTTGCCAAATCCGGTACAAACGCTATTGAGTTATCGTTATATCGCTTAGCGATGATAGTTTGTTATAAGGTAAATTACTTCACTTATTTTTTACTTAAAATGCTGATTAGAATTAAGTTTGCGAATCTAATTAATTTAATTTTAAATCGTGAAGCTATTCCTGAATTATTGCAAAAAAAATGCTCTTCTAAAGAAATTTTTTTACAATTAAAAAAATTTATTGGCGATGATAATTTACAAAAAAAACAAATTTATGATTGCAATTCAGCCATGGAAATCATGGGTCTAAACTCTAAATTTTCGGCTAGTAAAAAAGCCAGTAATGCTATTTTTGAAATATTAAAAAAATGAAAATTTATAAAAAATTTACTTTAATTTTGATTTATTTTCTTATTTCAAATACAGCCTTAGCACTAGACTTTGAAGGTTGTTCGCCAAATAATGCTTATGTAGTTTTTGAAGAAAAGAATCGCAATATTTTACTTGAAAAAAATGCCAATGAAATAATTTATCCAGCTTCATTAGTTAAGTTAATGACTCTCTACCTTACCTTTGAAGCGCTCGAAAAAAAACAGATTTCCCTGAGCACTAATGTTAAAATTTCTGCACGTGCTGAAGAAATTTCTCGTGTAAATAAAGTAAATACTTTGCATCTTAGACAGGGTCAAGCCATAACAGTGCGTGAAGCAATTCTTTCGGTGATTGTTCGGTCATTTAACGAAACTGCAATTGTTTTGGCAGAAATTGTTGGTCAAGATGAATGGCAATTCGTTGCGATGATGAATCGCAAAGCGCAGGAATTGGGAATGTATCGAACTTCATTTAGTAATGCTAGTGGATTGCATGAAATTTCGCAATATACAACCGCTCTTGATCTAGCTCGACTGGCTGTTGCCATTAAAAAAGATTTTCCAGATTATTATCATCTTTTTTCTTTAAAATTCTACAAATTTAATCGCCAAAAATATAAAACGCATAATCATATTCTTGAGGAATATCGAGGTGCGGAAGGTTTAAAAACTGGATTCACCAATGCCTCAGGATTCAATCTAATTGCTTCGGCAAATAAATCAAATAACAGAGTGATATCAGTTTTAATCGGCTGTCCAAGCGCATCCAGCCGTGAAGATTTTACTAAAATTTTACTTAATGAGGCATTTAAAAAAATACCTCATAAAATTTATCCTGAAATTTCAAAGAAAGTTCGCAAAACATTTTCATATGGCGATAATAATCTTCACACTCTTCATCAAGAAAATCATTAATAACTCACAAGTAAATTTATAATTTATTTTTATAAAAAACCTAAAAAAAGATCTAGAATTTTTTATTGAGCAATCTATAATTATCCTAGAAAATAAATGCTCGCTCAATTTTTACTTTACTAAAATGACCAAAAAATTATTTGTTAAAACTTATGGCTGTCAAATGAATGTTTACGATTCAAATCGTATGCAGGATTTAATGAATGCTTGTGGATATGAAAATACTGATAACGAAAATGATGCAAATATGGTTATTGTTAATACCTGTCATATTCGCGAAAAAGCTAGTGAAAAATTATTTTCTGATCTTGGTAGATTGCAAAAAATAAAGGATAAAAAATTATCACAAAACGAAGAAATGATCGTGGTTGTAGCTGGATGTGTAGCGCAAGCTGAAGGAGATGAAATTTTTAAAAGATCAAAAACTCCAGACATTATCGTAGGACCGGAAAGTTATCAAACTTTACCAGATTTGCTTGGAAAAGTTTTGCGTCACAAAACTCGACAAATGAATTTAGAATTTGTTGCTAATGAAAAATTTGATAATCTAGTTGCACCAAGAGCTGGACTTAATGCTAGCGCATTTGTAACTGTGCAAGAAGGTTGTGATAAATTTTGTACATTTTGTGTCGTTCCTTACACGCGAGGATCAGAATATTGTCGTGATGTAAAACAAGTGTATGATGAAGTTTTACGCAATGCAGAAAATGGTGTAAAAGAAATTTATTTACTTGGTCAAAATGTCAATGCCTATAAAAGTAAGGATGAAAATGGTAATGATTTTTCTTTAGCTAAGTTAATTGAAAAAATTGCTGGAATTAAAGAAATTCAACGCATTCGCTATACCACATCGCATCCGCGCGATATGAACGATGATTTAATAAATGCCCATCGCGATATTGATAAATTGATGCCATTTCTTCATTTACCGGTCCAATCAGGATCTAATAATATTTTACAAGCTATGAATCGCAAACATCAGCGTGAAGATTATTTTAAAATTATTGATAAATTAAGAAATGTTAGGCCGGATATTGCATTATCATCTGATTTTATAGTAGGATTTCCGGGTGAAACTAAAAATGATTTTTACGATACAATTGACCTTGTAGAAAAGATTGGTTTTACGCAATGCTATTCTTTTAAATATTCACCTCGTCAAGGAACACCTTCGGCAGATTCAAAACAGCAAATTTTAGAAGAAGAAAAAGATGAAAGATTGGCAATTTTACAAAAACTTTTAACGAAACAGCAAACCAATTTTAATCAACAATTTGAAGGAAGAACAGTTAAGGTTCTATTTGAAAAAGAAGCACCGAAATCCGTTCAAAAATCTCAAAAAATTTTAAATGAAAATTTAGAAAATGCCAATTTCGCTAGACAATTATGGGGTAAAAGTGAATGGCTTCAATCAGTAATTGTTGATGTTGAAAATGATCAAAATATCGAAAAATATTTTGGAAAAATTTTTGAAGTAAAAATCACTAAAGCTAGACCAAGTAGTCTTGTAGCTAAAATTTTGTAGGTTTTAACTTATTGCTTTAAAGGAGTATTTAAAATACAAAGAGTGATAAAATGCATAAACAATTTTAAAAATTATAACCTACTTAGCTAAGATTTTTTCTTCAATAGTTTTAATTTCTCCAAGTACTTTGTCATTATTATCGAGCATTGCAATCACTTGTTTTTCAGAGTGAATAACGGTTGCATGATTTTTTTTACCAAATTTTTCACCGATAGAAGTTAAGCTTTCTTGAGTGTATTTTTTAGCAAGATACATGGCAATTTGACGAGGTCTTGCAATATTGCGAACTCGCGATGCAGAGTTTAGTTCAGAAATTTTTATGTTATAAAATTCAGCAACTATTTTTTGAATTTTTTCGATAGTTACAGTTTCTTGTTTGCTGTTTTTTATGTAGCTCGATAAAATATTTTTTGCCGTTTCAAGAGTGATTTCTTCATCGCCAAAAACTTGCGATGCAACTAGTTTTTTCAATGCACCATCAAGATCGCGAATTGATGTTTTAATATTTTCAGCAACAAAGTTTAACACTTTAGAGCATAATTCAACATCAAGTTGTGATGCTTTAGACTTAACAATTTCTAGACGATCAGAAAAATCAGTATTTTTAAAATTAACAATCATACCACCAGAAATTCTAGATTTTAATTTCTCATCAATATTTTCTAGATCTAAAGGACAGCGATCGCAAACTAAAACAACTTGTTTATTATCTTCAACAAGCGAATTAAAGCAATTCATGAATTCTTGCTGAGTGCTTTCTTTTCCAGCTATAAATTGCACATCATCAACGATCAAAACATCAATCGAGCGCATTTTTTCTTTAAAGCTCATAACATCATTACTGCGAATTGATTGAACGAAATGAAACATAAATTTTTCAGCAGAAAGATATACAACTTTTTTTGAACTATCTGAATTTTGAATTTGCCAAGCAATAGCTTGCGCTAAATGAGTTTTGCCCATCCCAACTGAACCATGAATAAAAAAAGGAATTTTTTCTTTAAATAAATCTTTTTTATCGCCAATTCCAGCAACAATTTTAGCCATTGATAAAGCCATTTTATTGTACTTGGTGCTAACAAAATTTTCAAAAATATATTTAGTATTTAGTTCGGTTCCAAATGCAAAAACATTTTGATATTTTGATAAATTTAAAATTTTGTTATCAGTTTTGCTGGATTTATTATTCTTTGAAACGCTAGAGGAATCTTCTTCTTTGGCGATATAAATTGCAGAAACTTTGAGTAATTGTGGAAGATTTTTTTGTAATGAATTTTTAAAAATTTTATTTTGAAAAAATTCACGATTTAGCCAATCTCTTTCAAATTTTGAAGGGCATTTAATGATTATCTCACTATTGCTATGGCTAAATATTTCTATATTTGCAAACCATTTTTTGTAAATTTCTACACCAAAATGATTTTGACAAAATGCAAAAAAATCAGTGAGATTATTATTTGAATTATTGTTCAATGTATCTTGTGACACGGTTTCTTTTGGTTGAGTTAAAATCATTATTGTCTCCACGGTAAATTATTATATTTCCAACCATTAATCTTGCCTCTTTGATGGTTCTTGTCGATTGCTCCTTCAAAGCCATCATTAATATTAAAACATTTTTTATAACCACTATTAGCAGTAAAACTACTGGCATAAAATGATCTTGTTGCGCTTCGGCATATAAAAATTAAATTAATATCAAAGAGATTTTCTTTAAAAAAATTATTCAAATTTGTTTTTAGAATTGATAAAAAATCTGGATTCAATTCGCCATCACGATAATATTGCCAAGGCAGTAATATCATTCTATTGTTAAAGCTCGAAGAATCAACAATTCCTACTAAATTAAATTCTTCAGTAGTACGAACATCGATTAAACAAGAATTTTTATCGCTTCTTAACATATCATAAGCTTGGTATGAATCGATATGCTGAATTGACATTTTTTTTAAAAGTGAAATTTAGTTTTATTTGCTATTCATATTCATGTTTTTTTTCGAGCAGTAAAGTAATTTATTTTCAGGATTTAAAAATAAATATATTGACAGGCTATGGGCTTAATTTTAAGTAATGGGAAATTTAAATTCTTAAAATTAAACCTTTGTTTTGTAAGACTCGTGTAACATGTTATAGTTTAACATCAACAAAATAAAGATTAGAAATTTTGACAAGTAAAATTTTATATTTTTTTTAAAAAAAA
>CAILUF010000087.1 GCA_903837365.1 uncultured Alphaproteobacteria bacterium
AAATTTTTTAATACTAAAGAAAAAAATAATTATAGCTGTGTTTACATTTACGGAGATGTTGGGCGAGGCAAAAGTAAATTGATGCAAGATTTTTTCAATTCAATTGAAAATGAAAATAAAATTTATATTCATTTTAATAGTTTCATGATTCAACTTCATGAATCATTGCATAATATTCGGCAACAAAAAAATGATTATCAGGATGAATTAATTGAAGCATTAAAACTAATTTTAAAAAATAACTCACGAAAAAATTTACCAAAAATAATTTGCTTTGATGAATTTCAGGTTCTTGATATTGCTGATGCCATGTTGTTATCGCGAATATTTAATTATATTTTTAGTCAGCAAATAATTGTAATTTTTACTGCCAATTCTCATCCGCTTGAGCTCTATAAAAATGGACTACAACGCGAATTATTTCTTGATTTCGTGAATAATATTTTATTGCAAAATTGTCAGATATTACATCTAAATTCTCCAATTGATTATCGAACCTTAAAGCTAGCAAATTCCTTTAAAAAATTCTTAGTTAACAACCAAACTAATCGAGAAATATTTGCAAATTATTTAGAAGAATTTACTAAAAATAAAATTAAAAATATCCAAAGAATTTCAATTTTTGGTCGTGAATTAATTATTAAAAATGCTTTTGAAAATATTGCAGTTTTTTCTGCTAATGAATTATTTTTTACCAATTTACACAGCTCTGATTATCATCAAATTTGTAATAATTTTGATTTAATTTTTCTAAAGAATCTAAATAACTTCTCCATTGATGATGCTAATGAAATAAGGCGTTTTACGCTTTTTATCGATGAAGTTTATGAAAATAAAATAGCTTTGATTATTCTCTCTAAAACTAAAATTGATAAACTTTTAGATGAAGAATTAATTAACAATAAATTCAATTTTTTTGCTCGTACAATTTCACGTTTAAAAGAGATAAAATCATTAGATTATTGGCAACAAAGTAAATTTATCCGTAAAAATAATAATTTAAATGATAAAAATATTGCCTTATAAACTTACAGTTTCTAAACTATTTGAGTTTACTTACCTTTGAACAATTTTTTATAAAAACCTAGATTTGCGCTATGCTAAATGAATTTGATGTAATAGTAATTGGTGCTGGACACGCTGGAATCGAAGCTGCTTGCGCAAGCGCAAGAATCAATGCCCAAACTTTACTCATTACAAAATCACCTGATAATATTGGTGAAATGTCCTGCAACCCTGCAATTGGAGGTGTTGCTAAAGGTACAATTGTTCGCGAAATTGATGCGCTTGATGGAATAATGGGTCAGGCAATTGACATGGCTGGAATTCATTTTCGAATATTAAATAGCTCAAAAGGTCCTGCCGTTCATTCTCCAAGAGCGCAAGCCGATCGTAAGCTTTATAAAATAGCAGTTAATAAACTTTTAGATAATTATCCTAATTTATCAATAATTTATAATGAAGTTCAAGATATTATAATTGAAGACAATAAGATTTGTGGAGTTATAACTAATGATAAAAAAATTTTTGCTAAGTCAGTAGTCCTTACAACTGGAACATTCCTTAATGGAGTTATTCATATTGGCGATCAAAAAATTCCTGCGGGTCGAATTAATGAACAGCCATCATATGGAATTTCTTTGCAACTTGCAAAACATGATTTTCGCCTAGGTAGACTTAAAACGGGAACTCCGGCGAGATTACTAAAAAAATCAATAAATTTTAGTATCCTTGAAAAACAAGCGGGTGATGAAATACCAACGCCTTTTTCATATTTAAACGATAAAATTCAAACTCCACAAACTTCTTGCTTCATTACTTACACTAATCCTCAAACTCATAAAATAATCCAAGATAATTTACATTTATCGGCAATGAATTCAGGAAATATTACCGGAATTGGTCCGCGTTATTGTCCGTCAATTGAAGATAAAGTTAAGAGATTTTACGAAAAGGATCGCCATCAAGTTTTCCTTGAGCCAGAAGGTCTGGATAGTGATTTAATTTATCCAAATGGCATTTCAACATCATTACCAAAAAATGTTCAAGAGCAATTTTTACGCTCAATTAGCGGATTAGAAAATTGTATAATCACCCAAGCTGGATATGCAATTGAATATGATTTTGTTGATCCAAGAGAATTATTGCCAACCCTACAAACTAAAAAAATTTCGGGGTTATTTTTTGCCGGACAAATTAATGGAACGACTGGATATGAAGAAGCTGGAGGGCAGGGTATAGTTGCAGGAATTAATGCTGGGTTACTTGCTAAAGGTAATGAAAATGAGTTTGTGTTAACTCGCTCTCAGTCATATATTGGCGTAATGATTGATGATTTAACGAGTCTTGGAACGACTGAACCATATCGGATGTTGACATCACGTGCTGAGTATCGTCTTCATCTTCGTGCTGATAATGCTGATTTGCGCTTAACACCTCTTGGTATTGAAATTGGAGTTGTAGGAAATATCCGCAAAGAAAAATTTTATCAACGTCGAGACAAGTTAATTGATGCAAAACAGCAATTACAAAATTTAAAAATATCGCCAAAAAAACTCTCGCAATTTGAAGTTAATATTAAGCAAGATGGAGTAGTTCGTGATGCATATCAACTATTATCATTTCCTGAAATTAATTTTGCAGTTATTGAAAAAATTTGGCCAGAAATATTTTCGCCAGAATTTTCTCAAATTGATCAGGCAACAAAAAAACAAATTGCTATTGATGCAACATATAGTGCTTATTTAGACCGTCAACAAAGGGATATCGAACTTTTTAACAAAGAGGAAAATATGAAAATACCCTTGGATATTGACTATTACAAAATTCAAAGCTTGTCAAACGAAGTGCGCGAAAAATTAACAAAATTTCGTCCCGCAACTATTGGATTGGCAACGCGAATTCAGGGCATTACTCCCTCGTCATTAATGGCGATTATGATTTTTGTAAAAAATAATTTTTATAATCAAAATTTTATAAAAAATAATTTAAATGCTAAAGAGGCAAAATCAAATTTTACAGAAAAATTTAAAGAAAATTTTAGCTAAAAATTCGCTGTCTTTAAGCTTTGCACTTCTGCTTTTTATTAACTCTAAGCCATCGCACTGCGAAGAATTTGTTTCAACAAATGAGATAGTCAAACAAATTGAAAAAAGTTTAATTTTTGATAAGGAATCAAAGCAAAAAATTGATGTTTATAAATCTCGCGATTCCAATAAAGTTAGCGACATCAGTATTGAAGCTGGCAAATCATCAGTTTTAACTATCAATGAAAGTAATTTAAATTCAGGAATAGAAATTGTTGTTGTTGATAATAAAAAAGAAAATTTTGATTTAAAAGAAAAAGAAAAGCTCGCTTATAATTCAGCGATGATTGGCCAATACGAAGTTTCAATTCAAATTTTTAAACAAATTTTAAAAGAGCAACCAACCAATACTTATGCTAAATTTTCTTTAGCAACAGTCTACCAAAAAATAGGACAAAGCAGACAGGCAAAAGATTTATATCACCAATTATTAAAATCAGATTATGAAAATAAAGAAGAAGTTTTGAGTAATTTATTTGCAATTTTGGTTGAAGAATCGCCTCGTGATTCAATTTATTTATTAACAAGATTATCAGTACAAAATCCGGATTCATCTACCATCTTAGCTCATACAGCTCTAGCTTATGACAAGATTAAGAATTACGATAAAGCAATTTCATTTTTTTCAAAAGCAATTTCATTAGACGATTCAAATATTAGTTATAAATTTAATCTAGCAATTATTTATGATAAAGCAGAAAAATTAGAAAAAGCCCTTGAACTTTACAGCGAAGTTGCCAAAAGCTATTTTAACAATAATAACTTAAATACAGCAATTCCTATTGAGATTGTACAAAAACGAATAGAAACGATTAGAAACAAACTATGATTGATAAAATTTTACAATACGCTAAACAGCAAAAATGTTCTGACGTTCACATTACAACCGGAGCGCAACCAACCGTTCGTTTAGATGGCGATATTACAATTATTCCAAGCACGCCAGTATTATCAGACAAAAATGTTTTGGAACTTATTCATTCAATTATGAATGAAACTCAAAAGAAAATTTATACTGAAAAACTGGAAATCGATTTTTCAATTCAACTCGGCGTTGATTTAAGATTTCGGGTTAATGCCTTTCGAACAATTAACGGTCCGGCTGCAGTATTTCGTGAAATTCCCTTAGAAATTAAAAGCTTATCAGCATTACACGCTCCTCAATCCGTTCACGAATTAGCTCGCTTTAATTCTGGATTAGTTTTAGTTGTTGGACCAACTGGAAGTGGTAAATCAACTACATTAGCTGCACTGATTGATGAAATTAATGAGAGACATCCCAAGCATATTATCACCATTGAAGATCCTGTCGAATTTATTCATAAAAATAAAAAATGTTTAATCAATCAAAGGGAAGTTGGTAATAGCACTTTGTCATTTAGTGCGGCATTAAGAAGCGCTCTTCGTGAAGATCCAGATGTGATTTTAGTTGGCGAGATGCGTGATATAGAAACCATTCACCTTGCTTTAACTGCAGCAGAAACTGGACACTTAGTTCTCGGAACTCTTCACACAAATTCAGCAGCTCAAACAATAAATCGTATTATCGATGTTTTTCCAGCTGATGATAAACCAGTTATCAGAACAATGCTTTCTAGTTCAATTAAGGCTGTGGTATCGCAACGATTAATTAAAAAACAAGGCGGAGGTCGAGTTGCAGCATATGAGATTATGCTTGCCAATCCTTCAATACGTAACCTGATTCGTGAAGATAAAATTGCTCAAATAAATTCGATAATTGAAATTAGTAAAAAAAATGGCATGTGCACAATTCGCGATTCAATTAATGAGCTAGAAGTTAAAGGAATAATTTCAAAAGCAATCGCCGAGGAAGTATTTTCAGCTTCCGAATAAATTGCATATTTCGAATAAATTAATAATGACTTAATAACACAAAGTACCGAAAATTATAATAAAATTAAAGTAGAATTTGAGAAGAACAATTTTAAAATATTATATCCTATTTTATTCGTGACTATTAAAG
>CAILUF010000088.1 GCA_903837365.1 uncultured Alphaproteobacteria bacterium
ATAGTTTAGAAAACTAAACAGTAATAACTAAAACTAATTTATTAGGTCATTTCCAATCCGATTATATTACTAAATCCGAAATCACTAAATGAAAGAATAAGATTTCCTTTGATTATTTTTAAAGAAATTTATGTTATTTTATGAATTAATTATTCATCACTTACCCCTAAATTTACTAGCTTAATTTAAGGTTTTAATTTATTTTTTTAATCCTATTTTTTACAGAATTTTTTTAAAAATTTTATCTAAATATTTATGAATTCATCAAATTATATTTTGCAAATATGTCAGTCTGCGCAACTGGCAAGCAAGGATATTTCTATCGCTAGCCTAGAAATTAAAAATAATGTTTTAAGAGATGTTATAAATTTAATTCGCCAAAATTCTTTGCAATTGCTTGAGGCTAATGAATTAGATCTAGCTTTTGCTTTAAATAAAAATTTAGATTCATCCAAAATTGATCGCTTAAAATTAGATCAAAATAAAATAAATTCATTAATTACCTCTCTTGCAGAAATAATAAAACTTCCCGATCCGGTTGATAAAATTCTTTTTGAAAATCATCTTGAAAATGGTTTACATCTTAAGCGAGTATCTATGCCAATAGGGGTATTATTGGCAATTTATGAAGCGCGACCAAATGTAACTTGCGATATTTCAGCATTGGCTTTAAAGTCTGGTAATGTTGCAATTCTTCGCTCTAGCAGTGATTGTTTCAATAGCTCAAAGTTTATTGCTGATTTATTTCGTAAAGCACTTTCGCAGAATTCCTTAGATCAAAATATTATAACTTTTGTTGAAGATTCTTCATATGATGCTGTAAATAAATTACTAAAAATGAATAAATTTATCGATGTTGTAATTCCTCGGGGTGGAAAAAATCTTATTAAATCAATTATAGAAAATTCCAATATTGCGATGTTTAATCATCTCGATGGCAATTGTCACACCTATATTCACGCAAGTGCAAATTACGATAAAGCGCGAAAAATTTTGTTTAATGCCAAAATGCGTCGCGTTAGTATTTGCGGAGCTACCGAAACTCTTTTGATCGATTCTCAAATAGCTAAAGAAATTTTACCTTTAATTGTCGATGATCTTACGCAAGCTGGATGTGAAATCCGCGGTGACGATCTATCATGCGCAATTGACTCAAGAATAAAGCTTGCCAGTGAAGATGATTTTTACACAGAATTTTTGGATAAAATTTTGGCTATTAAAATTGTTAAAAATTGTGATGAAGCAATTTCTCACATCGCCAAATATGGATCTTCACATACCGAATCAATCATTGCTGAAGATAAATTAATTGCTCAAAAATTTCTTAAGGAAGTTAATTCGGCAATTGTAATGCATAATGCTTCAACTCAATTTGCTGATGGTTACGAATTTGGGATGGGAGCGGAAGTTGGAATTGCTACGGGCAAGCTACATGCTCGTGGTCCAGTTGGACTTGAACAATTAACAACTTTTAAATATCAAGTGCAAGCAATTTGCGCAATTAGAAAATAATTTATTCATTTATCAAGCTAAACTAAATAAAAAAATGCATCAAAATATCATCGAAATTTTATCAAAAATTATTGCTAAGCTTCCAGGCATGGGACCAAGAATAGCTAAGCGAATCGTTTTATATCTCGCCAATAATAAAGAAAAAATTTTATTACCGTTGATCAAAGCTCTTCAACAGCTCAACGAAAAAATTAATCATTGCCAAATTTGCGATAATTTAGATGAAGGACAAACTTGTCAAATCTGCATGGATTCAAATCGTGATGATTCAATAATCTGCGTTATTGAAGAGGTTGGAGATTTATGGGCAATTGAAAGAACCAATGAAAAATCAAAAAATTTTCGTGGCAAATATCACATTTTGGGAGGAAAATTATCCGCTAGTGCAGGGCAGTCAATTGAGGATTTAAATTTTGCAAAATTACTAAATCGCCTAAAGGATGATGTTGTTAAAGAGGTTATAATCGCAACAAGCGCAACAATTGATGGCCAGACAACTGCGCATTTTTTAGCCGAAATATTAAAAGATTATAAAGTTAAAGTATCGCGTTTAGCCCATGGAATTCCAGTGGGAAGTGAATTAGATTATCTTGATGAAGGAACGATCACTATTGCCATGAAAACTCGCAGCGAAATGTTG
>CAILUF010000089.1 GCA_903837365.1 uncultured Alphaproteobacteria bacterium
CGAGGCGAGTCGTGTTTTGGGCGATATTTTGGACCAAAATCGCGATGCGGAAATTGTAATTCAACGATTATTACTCGTGATCTAATCCCCTTGCTTAATTGGCTTTTTACTTTCGGGTCTTGTCGTTATTGCAAAGTTAAAATTCCACGCATTCATTTTTTTGTTGAATTGACAACAACTTTACTTTTTATTGTTTGCTATTTGCGCTTTGGTTTTGGTGAAAAATTTATGATTTACAGCATGATCAGCGTTAGTTTAGTGATATTACTAGCTTGCGATTTTACTCATCGAATTTTTCCGCAAGCAATGTTAATTTTCTTATTAATTTTGGTGATTATAAATCGCGTTTTAAATGAGCAAACTACTTTAAATATTATTTTTTCTCTAACGCTTGGAGTTTTTGCTAGCGTAGCATTTTATCAATTAATTGGAAAAAAATTTCCTGAAATTTTTAGCAGTAAAAATCAATTGCATGATTATATAAAATTTGTTTTAATTTCTTCGGTCGCGATGAATGCTGAGTTATTTATTTTTTATTTTTTCACAGTATTGTTAATTTTAACATTGCTTATTGCTGAACATTTTTTTACTAAAAAAAATAAAATTAGCTTCGGATATGCTTTGGCTATTCCCTTCATCGGATTGTATATTTTGACAACACTAAACTTTTAATAAATAAATTACTTATGACAAACGATTATAAAGTTAAGGATATTTCCTTAGCAAGTTGGGGACGAAAAGAAATTACTTTAGCTGAAAATGAAATGCCTGGATTAATGTCTTTGCGTAAAGAATATGGCGATAGTAAACCACTGAAAGGTGCAAAAATTTTAGGATGTTTGCACATGACAATTGAAACGGCAGTTTTAATTGAGACCTTGGTGCATCTAGGTGCAGAAGTGCGTTGGAGTTCGTGTAATATTTTTTCAACAGTTGATCACGCTGCTTCGGCAATTGCTGAAGCTGGAATCGCAGTATTTGCTTGGAAAGGTGAAACAGAGGAAGAATATGACTGGTGCATCAGGCAGACAATTAATGGCAAAAAAGACTGGATTGCCAATATGGTTTTAGATGATGGTGGCGATCTTACTAAAATGCTTCACGAAGAATATCCGGAAATTTTGAAAAATATTAAAGGTGTTTCTGAGGAAACAACGACAGGGGTTGCGCGTTTATATCAAATGGAAAAAGAAGGTAAATTAAAAATTCCAGCGATTAACGTTAATGATGCGGTAACTAAATCAAAATTCGATAATCTTTACGGTTGCAAAGAAAGCGTTATCGATGGAATTAAAAGAGCTTGCGATATTATGATTGCTGGAAAAATGGTGGTAATTTGCGGATATGGAAATGTTGGAAAAGGTTGTGCTGAAGCCTTTAAAAGTCAAGGTGCACGAGTTGTTGTTACTGAGATTGATCCGATTTGTGCTTTACAAGCAGCAATGGCAGGATTCCAAGTTTTACCAATTGAAGATGTAGTTAGTCAGGCTGATATTTTTGTAACAACAACAGGAAATGTTGATATTATTACAATTGAACATATGCGAGCAATGAAAGATTGCGCGATTGTTGGAAATATTGGTCATTTCGATAATGAAATACAAGTTGAAGCATTGCGTAATTTGAAGTGGACTAACATCAAACCGCAAGTTGATCAAATTACATTTCCTGATTCTAAAAGATTAATTTTACTTGCCGAAGGAAGATTGCTTAATCTTGGTTGTGCAACGGGACATAGCGCGTTTGTAATGTCAACAAGCTTTACAAATCAAGTAATGGCGCAAATTGAATTGTGGGAAAATCATCAAAAATATGAAAATAAAGTTTACATTTTATCAAAGAAATTAGATGAAAAAGTGGCAATTTTACATCTCGCAAAACTTGGCGTTAAGCTAACTAAGCTAAATGAGAAGCAGGCAAATTATCTTAATATTTCAGCTGATGGTCCTTATAAAAGCGATAATTACAAATATTAGTTTTTAAGTTTTATTCATAACTTCTGGATAAAATAATAATTTATTTAAAATTTAATTTTTTTAACAATGGAAAAATTTCAAATTACCAAAGAAGGTTATCAAAAATTACGCAGTGATATTAATAACCTCAAAAATGTTGAACGACCAAAAATAATTGCCCAAATTTCTACCGCAAGAGAACTTGGTGATTTACGAGAAAATGCCGAATATCACAGCGCCAAAGATCGCCAAGGTTTTATCGAGGCACATATTGCTGATTTAGAAGAAAAAATGAATCGCGCAGAAGTCATCGATGTTTCTAAATTATCCGGTAGCAAAGTTAAGTTTGGCGCTACAGTAACGCTAGAAAATTTAGATAATTCAAGAAAAGTAAAATACAAAATTGTCAGTGAATTTGAAGCTAATATTGACGAAGGTTTGATATCGTCAATTTCACCAGTTGCAAGAGCTTTGATTGATAAAGAAGCTGGCGAAGAGGTTGAGATTAATGCTCCCGTGGGCATTATCAATTATGAAATTTTAAAAGTAGATTTTATTTAAAAAGAGATTTACATTTTAAAAATAGCTAATGATAATCAATAGAGATTATATTTAATTATTAACATTCTTAAAAAAATAATTCTCAAATTGAAACTGTAAAAAAATCAATAATTTAAATTGTTTGACTTACAAAAGTGAGTTATTAAATTTTGAAAATAACTTTTACTAACCCAAATTAGAAAATATCTCATTCTATAATTTGAACGGTTTAAAAATTTTTTAATTCTTAATTTAAAAAAATATTTTTTATTAAGTTTCGTGCTTTAAATATGTTTTTAAATTTAACTATATTTTTAACTTGGGTAAGTATATCAAATCTTACAGGTTAAATTTGTGGGATATTGTAAAACTTCATCAATTCTTTAACTTTAAAAAAAATTTGGTTTATATGAAAAAAAATTATTCTAAAAAAAAATCAGCATTCTCTTTAATAGAGTTGTCAATCGTGTTAATTATCATCGGTCTTTTAATTGCCGGTATTACTGGTGGAGCCAGCTTAATTAAAAGCTCGGAGTTAAGATCAGTAATTGGCGAAGCACGTGGTTATGCGGTTGCGGTTAACGCATTTTTTACTCAATATGATGCGCTTCCAGGTGATTTTGCAACATCAATTGCTTCTGGCGATGTTGTTGGTAATCAAAATTCTCGTATCGAATATGCTACCCTTAGCGAAGGAACTGAAGCTTGGAGGGATCTTAAAACCGCTGGAGCAATTGATTCAATCTTGACTATTACCAACGCAAATACTGCTCAATCTCCAGGTGTTAATATTCCTTCTTCAAAAACCAAATCAAATGGTTGGGCTTTTGACAGTGATAATGCTTCATTGAAGAATTATGTTGTTATAACCGGAGCAATTATTGGTGGCGCTGATGCCAACAACTCTTTAATCAATGGTTCTTTCAAATCAACTGGAGCTTTGTTACCAACAGATGCGCTTTCAATTGATGCAAAAACTGACGATGGTAAAGCTAATAGCGGAAAAGTTCTCGGTGTTCAATCCACTTGCTACTCAGGTGCTACTTATACCGTTGCAACTACAACTAAAGTTTGTCCTGTGGCATTCAATATTGATGTAAACTCATAAGTTTTGAAATAATTGGTGAAGTTATTGCCCCGCTATCTTAAAGGATAGCGGGGCTTTTTTTTTAATTAAATTTGCTGACGCAAATTTAGATTTAATTTTGAATTGCTTCACGGCGAATGAATCGCCGTATCCGCAATGAGATTTTGGGTTTTTATAATTTTGTTTGTTGATAAGCGTTTCATTTTTATCTACGGGCTGTAACTCCCCCCTTGAGGCTTACTCCCCTACAATTTTTGCGCAAAAGTCTCGAAGCTCTCGGGC
>CAILUF010000090.1 GCA_903837365.1 uncultured Alphaproteobacteria bacterium
GAATATTTAGAAAATTATGACATTGATATTATTAGCGAAGAGGAAGAGGAACGCTTAAAATCAATACCAGAAGAAAATGATATTTATTTTAGTTACAATTCCTATCTTTTTTGGAAAAATCCAAGTGACCAGAATCTTGACGATAATATCTTACAAACTTTTAAAAATTTCAAAATTTCTTTTTTAACTTTTTTTAATGATGATCCAGAAATTAGATTAGTATTATCTAACTTCGACGAAGAAAGCGATTTCTTTCAAAGCCTACTGAGATCAACAGAAACGGAAGGTCTCATAAAAATGATGCAAGGTCTCACAAGATATCTTACAAAATTAACGTCTCTCATTATCGATGACACCGAAGATAAAAAACAAAAAGTAAGGGAGTCTTTACTTATATTTCCATCATTGCCTCAATATTCTGAATTTGTTTGCCTTAATGGAACCAGAGAGAGAATTGAGCAAGCTTCTTCTCAGCTATTTTACAAAAATATTTTTGATATTACTTTACAAAATATTATAAATGAAGAAATTCAAAAAATTTTTAAAGATGTTAGACCTGGCAATCAAGTGCATCTTTTTAGTTGTTTATTAGGTTCCTTAACTCACTCTCGAGATGCAATTGAATTAAGAGATAGAGAATTTTCATCGCCTCAAAGTTATATTGAACTCAGGGAAATTTTAACTTTTATTTTTGAATCGCAACAAAAATTAAAACAAAATTTAATCAAAAGAATTGATGAGCTGGGAGATCTTTATCATAAAAATGTTTATCAAGAAATTTTTGATAAAGATGGCGAGATAGATGAATCTCGAGATTATCATGAAATATGGACCAAAATCATCAACCCATTTATGGAATATTTAACACCTGAATCTTCAGGCATATACTCCTATGATTATTCAAATTTATTCAGATCATCAAATCAAGAATTTGATTCTATTGAATTAAGTGAATTAAAAACTAGAGAACAATTTGTCGAACACTTAAAAAGTCATTTATTTAAAACAAACCAAGAATTATTCAGACAAGATTGTCTCGACTACTCGCAACATCTTATTGATCCACAAAAAATATTTTCAGGTAACGAAGAAAATGGCCATTATTTAAATCAATTTTTTTTAGAAAATTTATCTAATTTATTTCAGCCAATTGCAAAAGAAGATTCGCCGGAAATAAAAATTATTAAAAAAAATAAGATATATGCTGGACTCATGACATTAAAGCTTCTGAATCAAGATTTTTCTGATTCAAATCCAGCTTATTTATTTTGTTTTATAGTAAATTTTAAAATTTTTCACGGAATATCTTTTCAAGAATTTTTTTATGATTCTAATTTAGTTTTAAAAGAGGAATATAGTCAATTAGGGGATTTGATTGAATCGGTGCCAATTGAGATTGCTAGAATCAAAGAAGAATTTAATGAAAATATGGATATTTTACAATTCTATTCAAATTTAATTTTATATTCACCTGATAATTTTAAAGAAGTAATCGACAAATATCTTCAATTAAGCGGAAACAATTTTGAAAATTATCAATTCCCAAATCTCTTGCAATTTTTAGTCAAAACCAATCGCTATGATTTGGTAGAAAAATTGATAGAAAACAGTAGCGATGAATTTTTATTATTACTTCTACAACAAAGTAACCAAGCAGATTCAGCGCTTAAATTAGCAGTTAGAAAGAATAGTTTAAAAATGCTTAGTCTGCTTTTAGATATCGACATGACATCTAATAAAAAAGTAATTATTAATTCTCTTTTTAATCAACAAGACATTTTATTTTCAGCTCTTGATGAAGGCAAAGATAAAGCATTTTCTTTGGCTATTGATAAGATAAAAGAATATTTATTGCATAATCCTGAAGATAAGATTTCTATAGCCAATCTTTTAGAAATAAAATATTTTAAAAATAATTTAACCGCTTTATCCTTCGCAGTTTTATCGAGAAATTTACAGGCTATAAAAGAATTAATTAGTATTGAAGCGGATATCAATAGCAAAGATTCAAATGGCGATACTCCATTGATTAATGCGATCAAATCTGGCGAAATTGAAATAGTAAGAGCGCTTGTTAATAGCGGACAATCTCTTGAGGTAAGTGATGCCAATGGCTATTCGCCACTCTTTATTGCCTCGATGAATAATCCAGTAATGACAGAAATTTTACTAGACGGAGGAGCAACAATTGAAAGCAGTGAAAATAAAGCTAGCAATTTAATTATTTATTTATTGAGTTTTGGTAAAACAGAAATAATTGAAAAATTCATTAAGCGCGGATTTAACATCAATGAAAGCTATGGGACAAATCAAAAAAATGAATTCATTGCAAAAATTCTAGGAATAGATCCGCAATATATGAGATTTATTCTTAGATATGGCTTAGATTTAGCAATACAAAACGCTCAAGATGATCGCCCTTATTCACTCTGCGAATATTTATTAGATCTAGATGATTATTATCAAGGCGATCCGATGGCTTTACAAAATCTTCGAGAAACAATATTAGAAAATTTAAAAATAATTTTTCTAAATCAACCCCAAGAGGTTATTGGTCTTAACTTATGGGAGAGAATTGAAGAAGAAAAATTTAAAGAAAATGCAGAATATTTTATAGAGCTCGCTAACTTCATTATTGAAAATGGAAAAGATGGGGAATTGAAAAGATTCATAGAAGAATTTAAAAATACAATTGAATCTGAACAAAAAGAAAATTTAAAAACTCAGACCTTAATTGTTAAAAATTGTTTAAGTTATTTAAAATTTTTTAATGGCATCTCATTGCCAAAACTGAATGAGCTTAACTTATTGGAATTTCAAAAATCGCCAGCCACTTCTTTAATGAAAATAGAATTAAAACTCGATTTTGAGGATATTTTTTTTACACTAAAATTTATTATGGCAGAAAGAAAGAAAATGACCTACAGAGATAATGATGATTTCTTGGATAATTTTATAAGATTGCTTAAACAAAAGGAATATAAAGGGTTGGAAGTTGATGAAAGGGTTATGGGATTTATAAAAAAATTAAATCCATTAAAAAAAGAATGGATTATAGATCAAATTAGCGCATTAAAAGATAATAAAATTCCACCAATTATAGAATTTATAGAAAGTCAAAATCCAAATAATTTAAAATATTTTAGTTTTTTTATTTCGAATTACTTGATTGATAAAAATATTATTGATGACATGTCAAAATTTAAATTTTTTGAGGTTTTAAATTTAATTGACCACAAGCAATTACGTGCATTGCTAACCGATCCTAAATATCAAAATGAAAGCAGACCAATTGAATTAGGTAATGTTTTAACAGGTAAACCAGATACAATTAGAGAATTATGTTGCGACATCTTAAATAGATTAAAAGAACAAAATTCTGAAAAATTAAGCAAGATTTCTTATGATCTAAATTTATCGCCACGACCTTATGAATTAAAAAAAATGCGATCTGATCAACAAAGATTTCAAGAGATATAAATTTTAATATTAAATCTTAAATTTTTTTATCTTCTCAAAAAAATTTAATTTTCTAACTATAACAGCGATTCTAAAGCTCAACTTTAAGTGATGTAATATCAAATTTGCCCTTTCATTTTCTAAATTTTATTCTATGATTTTTTAAAGATTTCTTTAATTTAAAAAA
>CAILUF010000091.1 GCA_903837365.1 uncultured Alphaproteobacteria bacterium
AAAAATACCTTGCACACCTTTTGTTAAGAAGGTCAAAAATTATTTAAAAACCATTTAATTGTTTTGCAAACTAGCTGTTTAACATCTTCTTCTTTTCCATCGTCACAATAGCTTTGATGGACCGCATTCTTTGGTTTTATAATTATCCATTCAAGATTTTGACGAAGTGGATTTTCCTGGGTTCCTTTTGATAAATATTAGAGGCGCTGAAAATTAAATTATTGAATGTTATATTGCGATTAGTAACTTAAAATTGTTAATTTACATTAATTATTTAAATTCTTTAACGCTATGCAAACAGTGATAAGTAAAGCTAATCCTACGTCTGGATCTCAAGATTCCCTTCCAAAAGGTCCGCAAACGACACCTGAATGTATTTATATTTCTACGATCAATCCAAGCAGAAATAATACTTTTGTTGGAAAACTTTTAAGAGGAAATCAAAAAAATACCAATGCGACTATAGTTCCTTTAATATCTTTTGCGCAAGATGATCAGAAATCGATTCCAATTGCAATCTTTGCAAACAGCTTTTGGAAGGGTTTTTCTTCGTTTGTTTTTAGTGGCGGTACAAGTGGGGCAATATTTTACGGTGGCTTTCCGGCTGATATTGGTTCGGATAGGCTTTTTAATACAAGTTTCAAATATAATCTGCTTTTTAAAAAAAATTCTATATCTGATGATATGGTTACTGAATTAAACCAAATGGGCTTGAAATTAAAATTATATAAAGCGCAAGGTAAAATTATTCTCAGAGATTTCTGGGGTAATATAACCCAAGCTTCGATGTTAGAAAAAATTATAGAAATAGGTGAAAGAAAACAAGTTGCCGTAACTCTGCGTAAACCTCTGTTTTCAAGTACAGAATATTATAAAAGACTATCTGGGCCCCTGGCCGAGCTAGAACCAACCGCTCTAGAACCAATTGTTTCTAAGAATCATGGAAATCCAGTTGAGATAGAACAAACCCATAATGAATGCCACATAAAAGCAACTTTATTACATGTCAAATCAATAACAATAACCCAGCAAGACTTTAATGAAAGAGATGTTGGGATAATTACAGAATTTCCAGGCAAAAAAATCTTAAACAATAACAAACATGTTGCTAGATTAATTGTAAAAAAGATGCAACAAGAAATCTCTGAAGCAAGAAAAAAAATTAGTGAAGCTAAGGACGATGAAAGCAAACAAGAATTGGAGTATTGCGTAGATGTCGAAATATCAAAATCAACTGTAATTTTACAAAAATTTGCATTACTACATGAAAAAATTAAATATCACCAAGACAATACCACTATAGAAAAAAACGAGATGATGCAGATTGCTTTTGCAAATAAACAGAAAAAGGATTCGAAATTTATCAAAAATGAAGAAAATCAAAAAATTTGGATTGAATCACAAATTAATTATTTGCAAGGCGAACTCGATAACTTGCATAATGAAATAAAAGACTTAAAGGCGCTTTACGGTTTTGAAATTACTACTACAGAATCCTTGGAAAGTGTTATTCAGAAAATGACCCAAATAGTCCAGCCAACAAAAACTTCGGCTGAAATAAAGGAAGATTTTAAAAAAGAAATAGATGATTGGAAAGAAAAAGTTCAGACCAATGAGGTTTTGCGACAATCAATCAAAGATAAAATTATTCCTGAGCTTAAGAAAGACATCCCAATAACAATATATGATAAAAGTAAGCCATCGATAACCATGGCCCCTGATTTCGAAGTGAGAATAGATGATGATTTTAAAAAAGATCCATTAATTATTTACCAACTAGTTGAAGGTAATCTTAGTGAAAAAATTAATGAACTTTATCCAAATGAAAAAGAAAGAGAAGACGCTATTTTAGCATGCAACAGATTAGCTATTGAAAAAGGCTTAGAATCATTAGCTTTAAAATTATCACTATTTAACAAAGATGAAATTTTAAAAACATTGCTATCTTCTTCAGAAGAATGGCTATCTTCTCCACAAAATTCGAAAAAAATAAAAGCACAAAATTCGAAAAAAATGAAAGAGATAGGAGGCAAAATTCTTGTCGATCAATCAAGAAAAGGTAATATTGAAATAGTAACAATATTATTAGATAAAGATGCCGACCCATTTACACGAGATCCAAATGGAAATTCAGCTCTGATGTGGGCATCGTATAATGGTCATGTCGAAATAGCAGAAATGTTATTAAAAAAAAGCCGCGCCCCAGATCTTGCAGCTAAAAATGGACAAACAGCCCTGATGTGGGCATCGTCTAATGGCCATGTCGAAATAGTAAAAAAACTATTAGACGAAAGACTTTGGACTGGTAAACGAGATTTAGATGGAAATACAGCCCTGATGTGGGCATCGATTAATGGTCATGCTAAAATAGTAGAAATATTATTAGACAAAGATCCCGGCCCAAATATTAGAAATGAAAATGGACAAACAGCCCTGATCTGGGCATCGATTCATGGTCATGCTAAAATAGTAGAAATATTATTAGACAGAGGTGCTGACCTAAATTGGAAAGATTACAAGGGAAATACAGCCCTAATGATGGCATCGGATAAAGGTCATGTCGAAATAGCAAGAGTGCTATTAGACAAGGGTGCTGACCTAAATTGGAAAGATCATAAGGGAAATACAGCCCTAATGATGGCATCGGATAAGGGTCATGTCGAAATGGCAAGAGTGCTATTAGAAAATGGTGCCGATATTGATATTATAAATGAAGATGGCAAAACGGTCATCGAGATAATAAAAAATCCTGAAATTAAAAAACTTTTAGAAACATACCAAGGGGCAAGTAAAATTTTTTCTGAATCGCCAGATATTCAAACATTGATTAAAGATATAAATTCATTTAAAAAAGAAGATTTAATGGAAGTAAAGTCTTTCAGTTTTCAAGATAAAGAAATTAGATTAAATGCCTTCGGTATAATTAATTTATATAAATCTTGCAAACCTGACCTTATGTATATGGATGTTGATATTAAAAGTGGATCATTGGAAGAAGCGATAAATTCTTTGCATAAAAAAATTAAAAACACACATGAAGATCCGCCCAATGAAGTTAGGGTTTCATCTTCTGCGGGGATTTTGAGGCAAAATAAAAGATCAGCTGAAGGTGCGGAGCTTGAGGGAGCTGGAGGTCCAGGTAGAGGTTAAGAAAAAGCAAAATATTCTTTATCATAATGAAACCGTAACTATTTTTAAACTGTCAGCGGTGTAAACTTGCCGTTTAAAATCGCTTCTACATATTTTGAAATCAGAAAAATTTTACAAATATTTTGATTACGGTGATATAAATTTCTCTCAAAAAATCTTGCGTAAAAAAGATTATTTTTTTATTATTCTAAAGTTTAACCAAGAAACTGCTATGAGCAATCAAATTTCGCTTCAAAAATTTTTTTATCAAATCATCAAGCCTTATAAATTTTGGTATTTATTGATGATGTTAACGCCAATAGTTTCAGCGTTTTTCATGCCTGTTAGTAATTACGCTCTCAAGTTGATAATTGATCATTTGGCGGTTAATCAAAATTTTACAATTAGCGATATTATTTTTCCGGTAAGCATTTTTTGCATTGCGGTATTTGTAGCGCAAATGATTTGGCGAGTTTATAATTATGGCGATTACAAATCCCAACCCTTTATCGAAGCCAATATTATCAACAAGGCTTATTCAATGCTTCTTGAGCATAATTACCAATTTTTTCAAAATAATCTTTCAGGCAAAACAGCTAGTCAAATCGCCACTTTGCGCGATAAATATGTCAGCATTCACGATCATATTTTTCATGGTTTTGCTTATTGTGTTTTAACGATTTTAATAACTTTAATAATTTTTTTTAATGTTCACCAATCAATTGCATTTGCCAATTTATTATGGCTAGCAATTTCTGTTCCAGTGATGTTTTACTCCAAGAAAAAAATTTTTTTTCTATCAAAAAATAGCACTGAAGCTCGTCAGAAAATTACTGGATTGCTTAATGATAGCATTGCCAATATTAGCACGGTTTTACATTTTGCCAATCGCAATTTTGAAAAAAAATTATTAGAAAATGCCAATGATGATTTTGTAAATTTAGAGAAAAAAAGAATTTGGTTTATTAATATTAATCATTTTTGGATAGGGTTAATTTATGCGATTTTGCCAATTGTTACTTTGTTTTTAATGATCGATTTACGTCAACAAAATATTATTTCAATTGGCGATTTTGTGTTGGTTTTGGCGTTGATGTTTCACCTCTTTGACCATTCTTGGGTAATGCTTCAACATGTTGATGGTTTGATTAATGATTATGGACAATTAAGCGAAGCATTTGCAATTTTTGATGACAAAAATTTGGTCAAAGAAAATAATCAATTGCAAAATTTAAAATTAATAAATCCGCAAATTATTTTTGAAAATGTTAATTTTAAATATAGCGAAAATTTAGTATTACGTGATTTTAATTTAACGATAAATCCTGCTCAAAAGATTGGGCTAGTAGGTCACTCAGCTGCGGGACACTCCCCTTTACTAAATTTCCTTTTAAAAGTTTTTATTAACGATACCGGTAAAATTATTATAAACCAACACTGTTTAACTAAAATTAATAATGATGATTTACGTGCAAATATTGCAGTAATTCCGCAAGATCCTCAATTATTTCACCGCAGTATTTTTGATAATATCGCTTACGGCAATCCGCATGCTTCGCGCGAAGAGGTAATTGAGTCCGCAAAAAAAGCTCACATTCACGATTTTATTTTTTCTTTAGCCAATGGTTATGATACTTTGGTTGGCGAAAGAGGAGTCAAGCTTTCGGGTGGACAAAAACAGCGAATCGCCATTGCGCGAGCTCTGTTAAAAAACGCATCGATTTTGATTCTTGACGAAGCAAC
>CAILUF010000092.1 GCA_903837365.1 uncultured Alphaproteobacteria bacterium
CATATTTTCCCTCCGTGTTTTGATTTTCTAGGTTAAATTTAAGATCACCTTTAATTCTAAGAAATTCTAGAAAATAATTTTTTAAGTTAACTTGTTATAATACCATTTTCAATTTTGAATCAGGCATTTGAATCTAAAGACGAGGTCTGCGTAAATCCTAGACAGATCTAGGTTGCGCAAAGACGAGGATCTGAAAAATTCAATTGCATCCTTTAAAAGTGGAAATGGTATAATTCACAAAATTTGAAATAAATAATCATAAATTTTATGCGCAAAAAACCTGATTTTCAAAGAACTAATTTATTCAAAAAAAAATCATCAATAAATAATTTTCCAAAAAACGAAAATAAAATCTGGATCATTGGTAAGCATCCTGTTTTCATGGCTTTGCAAAAAAAACGTCGACAAGTTTTTGAGATCCTCGCAACCAAAAATACTATTAATGATTTAGAAAATTTTTTACAAAAAAATTCATTAGAAAACTTACGAAATTTAGTAAGAATTATAGATAATAAATCAATTCAAGATATTATTGGTTTGAATCAGTTGCATCAAGGTTTGGCAATATTTGCTTCTAAATTAAATATCCAAGATCAATTTTCACTTTTGGAGGAGTTGAATAATCTTGAGCCTCAGGATTTGCCAAATTTATTACTTCTAGATCAAATTTCTGATCCACAAAATGTTGGGGCAATTATGCGCAGTGCAAGTGCTTTTGGTTTCAAAAAAATAATTTTTAGCGAACATAACTCGGTCATTGAAAATACCACAATAATCAAAGCTTCAGCTGGAAATATCGAATTTCTTGATTTGGTGGTTGCTGGAAATTTTAACAATCTTCTTGAGAAATTAAAAAAAATTGGTTATTGGTCTTTTGGTCTTGATTCTCATGCTTCAACGACATTTGATAAAATCAAAGAATTTAAAAATATCGCTCTGGTGGTTGGATCGGAAGGTGAGGGTATTAGACAATTGGTAAAAAAGAATTGCGATTTTTTATTGAAAGTTGAAACTAATAGCGAAGTTGAGAGTCTCAATGTTTCGGTAGCAACAGCTATCGCACTTTACGAAATAAATCGTCGTTAAAATATGTTTAAAAAAATTGCAGTAATTTCGGCCTTAAATAATTCCAATGCCTTAATTATCAAACAAGATTTAATTAAAAAATTTAATTTTTTTGATCTCGAAATTGATAATCAAGATGCTATTAAAAAATCTTGCGAATATGGAATTGATTTAATAATTGCCATCGGTGGTGATGGATTAATGCTTCGAGTTCTCCATGCATTTGAACATTGTCCAATTACAATTTACGGAATAAATTGCGGAACAATAGGATTTTTGATGAATAGTTTCGATAAAGAATCGATTCTTGAAAATATTGCCAAAGCGCAAATAGCCAATATTCATCCTCTGCGAATGATCGCTATCGATTGTAATGAAAAAAAATATAGCTTCATTGCCATTAATGAAGTAGCGCTTTTGAGGCAATCAAATCAAGCATGCAAAATCGGCATTGAAATTAATGGTCAAGAGCGTTTGGCATGTTTAAGTGCCGATGGAGTTATGGTTGCAACTCCAGCGGGAAGTACTGCTTATAACCTTTCGGCAGGTGGACCAATAATTCCTTTCGGTGCTGAATTAATGGCTCTTACAGCGATCAGTCCTTTTCGTCCGCGTAAATGGAGCGGTGCATTACTTCCGTCAAACAGTAAAATAAAATTTAAAATTTTAGATCATCAACAACGTCCAATCAGCGCTACAGCTGATTCTAGGGAAGTTCGTGATGTTGTGGATGTTGAAGTTTATCAAGAAAAAAATATTTTATTTAAAATACTTTTTGATTCGAATCATTCGCTTGAAGAAAGGATTATTCGCGAACAATTTTTTAATAATAGCAATTATGGAAATTAAATTTGTTAACTGAAATTTAGAAGTAAATCGAATTGCCTAGGTGTCAATGAATCGCAACATTCACGATTCGCCTAGGTGTCAATGAATCGCAACATTCACGATATTATTTATATTTTTTTAGATATTGATTTCAAAGAAGATTCGTGTTGTTGATTTGGTAATATTGCCATTTAAACGCCTCACTCTTTTTTTGATAAGGCTAACAGTTTTTAAAAATTATATTATAAAATTTTTTTGACGTTTTTTGCGATGAGTCATAATTGCAAATCGATGTGCTTCATCTCTTAGTCTCTGTAGGTAATGCATTATTGGTGAATTTTTATCAAGACTAAAAGATTCTTTATTAATTTGATGAAAATATTCTTGACCAGCGTTGCGATCCTTACCTTTTGACATACAAATAAATGGAATTTCAATTTTTAATTCACTAAAAATTTTTTGAGCTGAACTTAACTGTCCCTTACCTCCATCAATTATTATTAAATCCGGAAAATCCGTGGATTTTAATTTTGAAAATCGTCGCAGTAGAACTTGCTCAAGCATTGAAGTATCGTCATTACCATCTTTGATGAGATGAGTTTTTTCATGAGTTAATTCATTTTTATTCTTGATATTAAATTTACGATAACCGCTTTTTATAAAACCATCCGCTCCAGCTGAAATCATCGCTCCAACTGCATTTTGTCCGCTGGTATGACTATTGTCATAAACCTCAATTCTTTGAGGAATTTTATTTAATTCAAAAATTTTTTTTAACTCAAGATGAAATTGTCTATTGCTGAGATTATGTGAAATTTTTTGTTCGAGATTTTGTAAGGCTAATTGTTCGTGATCCTTGATTAGCAATAGTTTATCGCCTTTTTTAGGAATGTTAATTTCAACTTTTTTACCTTTTAAATTACTGAGAAATTCGCTTAATAATTTTTTATCTTCAGGATCTTGATTTAGATATATCAAGGCCGAAGGAGTTTGAGTAAGATAAAATTGACCAATAAAATTATCTAAAATTTTTTGAAGATTTTGTGATTCATCAATTTCAAAAAAATATGGTTTGGCTCCATAATTCTGACCTGCGCGATAAAAAGTTATGTAAATACAAGCGCGATTATTAATGCTTACTGCGCATATCGCATCAAAATCTTTGACATCTAAAATGCTAATATTTTGTTTAGTTTGCACAAAATTTAAAGCCTTAATACGATCGCGAATTATCAGTGCTTTTTCATATTGTTGTGAATTACTATAGGTAATCATTTCATGATATAATTGCTCTTGAACCTCTTGAGATTTGCCACTTAAAACGGCAATGGTATTGTTAACCAATACATCGTATTCTTCCTTAGAAATTAAGCCAACACAAGGAGCGCAACATTTTTTTATTTGATATTCAAGACAAGGTTTTTTTCGCGATTTAAATTCCGAGTCACTACAATTTCTTAATAAAAAACTTTTGCGCAAAACGTCAATGGTTCGATTGGCATCAAAGGCATGAACAAATGGTCCGAAATATTGACCATTATTGGTTTTATTGCCACGATATTTGTTGATCTGCGCAAACTCATGATTGCTGAGATGAATATGTGGAAAAGTTTTATCATCTTTGAGTAAAATATTAAATCGAGGTGAAAATTTTTTAATAAGATTATGTTCGAGCAATAGCGCTTCTAGTTCGCTTTCGGTCTGAATAATTTCGATATTTTTGGCAAGATTAACCATGCGCATTATTCGCGCACAAAGTCCATTAGCATTGGCGTAATTGGCAATTCTTTTTTTTAAATTTTTAGCCTTACCAACATAAAGCACTTCCTTGTCTTGCGCGATAAATTTATAAACTCCGCTATTCTGGGGAATTGACTGAAGTTGTTGTTTGATAAAATCAATGCTCATAAAATTTAATTTTTTTTAAAAACTAGTTTGCAAAATCCAAAAAACAATTTAGTTTATTAACTTAAAATATTTGTCAAACATTATTAATTTTTAAAATGGTTATTAAAAAAGAACAACTTGCTGAAATCTCAGAGCTTAGAGCTCAAAGCAATCAAACCCTTCGTCCAGTTTCGCATGAACTTGAAAAAGTTATATATCAGCCATTCACAGTTCTCGATCATGGCTTTGTTCGCGTTATTGATTATATGGGTAATGACGATTCAGTAGTTCAAGCTGCGCGAGTATCATATGGCTCTGGAACTAAAAAAGTCAATGCCGATAAAGCGTTAATCAATTATCTAATGGCTCATCGTCATACTACTCCCTTTGAAATGTGTGAAATAAAATTTCATATTAAATTACCGATTTTTGTTGCGCGTCAATGGATTAGACACCGCACAGCTTCGGTTAATGAATATTCAGCGCGTTATTCAATTGTAGAAGATGAATTTTATATTCCGCAAGCTCAGCATCTATCAGCGCAATCTACTGTAAATCATCAGGGTCGCGATGAAAATAAAGTTTTAAATGCTGATGAACAAAAACATGTTCTTAAACTTCTCAAAGAAGATAGTTCAAAAGCTTACAATGATTATCTCGAAATGATCAATCAAGATAGCTCTGGCAATATCGTTGATGAAAGTAAAGAAGGACTTGCTCGCGAATTGGCGAGGATGAATCTTCCTTTAAATTGTTATACGCAATGGTATTGGAAAATTGATCTACATAATCTCTTGCATTTTTTAAATCTCCGCGCAGATAAACACGCTCAGTATGAAATACGTGTTTACGCGCAAATAATGCTTGATTTGGTTAAAAAATGGGTACCTAATTGCTATGATGCTTTCGTTAAAAATAATCAAACCGGTAAAAATTTTTCCGGACCAGCACTTTTGATAATTAAAAAATTATTAAGAGGTGAAAAAGTTTCTCAGGAGGGAAGTGGTTTGAGCGCTAGAGAATTCTCGGAATTAATGACAATTTTAGATTTGTAAAAAAATATTTGCAAAATTTAATATTATCAAAATAATTACTTATTATCAACTTTTATTGTATTTAAACAATATTTGAAAATTATCAATAAAATTTAAATTTTTTAGTTATGTCTATTGGAATGGGTGAATTACTGTTAATTCTCGTTATTGTTTTTGTACTTTTTGGCGCTGGAAAATTACCGCAAGTTATGGGTGAAATCGGCAAGGGAATAAGAGGTTTAAAGAAGGGTTTAAAGGAAGAAGATAAAATAAAAAGTGAATCTTTATTTAAAGATGAAAAAGAAATAAATCCTCCTAAGGAATAATTTTTTATCATCGTTAAATTCATAAATTTAAATATAATTGACAATAATTCTGAATAAAATTTAAAATATTTTTTAAAAAAAAGTGGATCAAAAAAAAATAATAACAACGCAAATTCTTGAAGATTTAGTTAATAGATCTACGGCCGATAAAGTATCGGTTGGCGATATTATCAACTCAATGGAAGCAATTGGCTTTGGTTTAGCGTTGATGATTTTTTCCTTAGGAATCATCATTCCATTACCCCCGCCATTTCCAAGCATTATTTCCTTGCCGTTAGTTGTATTTTCAGCGCAAATGGTTATTGGAATGAATGCCCCAAAGCTTCCAGTTTGGCTTGCAAATAGAGAGGTAAAAAGATCGGTCTTGGCAACTATGATTCAAAAATCAAATCCATATTTACGAAAAGTTGAACGAATTTTGAAACCTCGTTTATCGCTAATGAATAATGTTATTGCCGAAAGAATAGTTGGATTTTTTCTTTTAGCTTTTTCAAGTTTTATTTTAGTGCCATTACCATTATCAAATTTTATTCCTGGATTAGGAATTTTAATTACCTCCTTTGGTTTGATGGGTAAAGATGGTTTAATCATGATTCTTGGCATCGCAGTAGGAATAATGGGGATATTCGTTTCGGTTTCTACGGTATTCCTAGGTTTTGAAGTGTTTTATATGATCAGAGATTTTTTTGCCAATTTTGTTACTTGACAATTATAAAAAAATTTACGAAAATTCAAACCTTGATTAGATTACTAGGTACTAGATCGTTTATGTATTAAACGAGTTTTAAACTAATTTAATTTCAAAAAATCTAAATTTAAGCTTGTTGATATTATTTTTTTACTGCTATTTTAGATTAAATTCACAACCAAATTATTGATTACTATTGGTAAAAAAATTATTGAATTA
>CAILUF010000093.1 GCA_903837365.1 uncultured Alphaproteobacteria bacterium
AAATATTAAAATTATTTTTTTCTTCTACTTTGATAAATTCTCCAATGCAAGTTAAATTGACTTTTAATTTTTTAGCAAGATCAAGAATTTTCTTCTGACAATTTTTTTAACGCTAAAAATTAATTCATAATCATCGCCGCTAGATAAGAGATTCAAGGGATTATGTTGCGGATTTAGTTTGAGATATTTTTTAGCTTGAGTGGAAAAGGGTATTTTATCGAAATAAATTTTAGCGCAAATTTGCGAAGCTTCGCAGATTTTTTTTATATCAGCAAGAAGTCCATCGGAAACATCAATTGCGCATTTTGATAATTTTTTTTTAAGGAGATTTTGACCAAGATCTAAGCGAGGAGTTGGTTTTAAATGTCGTGAAATTAAATATTTAAAATTGTCATTTTTTTGAGCTAATAAATTTAATCCTAAACCTGCGTCTCCTATGGTTCCAGAGGTATAAATTAATTCACCAATTTCGGCATTTTTTCGTGATAAAATTTTATTTTTTTTACTTACCCCAAAAATTGTTAAACTAAAAAAAACTGTTGGTGAATTAACCGTGTCACCTCCGATCAAATTAATATTAAATTTTTTTTGAGAATCTTTAAGTCCAGCGCAAAATTCTTTAAAAAATTTTTCATCTAGATAAGAATTTTTGCCAATTCCAAGCATATAAGAAATAGGTTTGGCTCCGCTTGAAGCGATATCGGAAAGGTTTGTTGCAAGAAGTTTTGTAGCGATATTGTAAGCAGATTCACTAAATTTAAAATGAATATTTTCAACAAAAATATCTTTGCTAATAACTAATTCTTCATCATTTTTTATCTGCAGAGAAGCGGTATCGTCACTCAGGTTTCGATCTAGGGTGTTGTTAGCGCAAAGCGGTTTGAGAAATTTATCAATCAAGTTAAATTCTTGCATAATATTTTAAAAATTAGTCGCAAGGAGTGTTTTTTTAAGAGGTGGTTTTATTTTCTAAAAAAATTATTTTTTAATTTTAGTAAATAAAAAACCCTAACGCACTTTAAAATATTTAAAGTTAAAAGCTAGTAGATTTAATAATCTAATAAGCTTAATGCGCTAGGGTTAACTGAATTAGTTAGCTTTTTTTGCAGATTTTTCAGCTGGTTTTTCAGCAGAAACATTAGCATCAGCTTTTACTTCTTTAGATTTTTTTGATCTTTTTTTAGATTTTTTTTCGCCATTTTTAGAAGCATCGGCTTTGCTTTCAGAAGCTTCAGATTTAGCATCTTTTGGAGCTAATTTATTTTCTTCTTTATAATTACCTTTTGCAGAAGCGCAATTTGTAGAGCATTTGCTATCTTTTTTAATATAAGAGCAAGAAGCAAGAAGGCCTAGGCTGATTATTGAAGCGATAAGAGATTTTAGAGTAATTTTAAGCATATAATGTTTATAATAAAAGTTTTTAATAGAAAATAATTGGATATGTTTTTTACGGTGTAAAATTTTATTTAATAAGTTATTATGATATTTTGCTTTGTCAATGTCATTTACAAAATATTTTTTATTTTAAAAAATTTGGCTGAGTTTTTTTTAATCCAATTTACTTGTTGCTAATTTTTTTATGAAATTTTAAATTTTTTTTAGTTATATTAATTAATTCTAAAAAAATGTTTCAAGAAAACTTTCTTAATAATATTACCCTAGAGCTTGAAGAACTCAAGGCTCACGGTATGTATAAAAATGAATATGAAATTATTTCGGCACAACAAAGTGAAATTGAAATTTTTCATCAACAAACCAAAAAGAAACTTTTAAATTTTTGTGCAAATAATTATTTGGGATTGGCCAATAATAAAAGTTTAATTGAGATTGCTAAAAAATCTCTCGATGATTATGGACTTGGCACTGCATCAGTTCGTTTCATTTGCGGAACTTTTGATCTTCATAAAAAATTTGAAAATAAGTTAGCGGAATTTTTAGGATATGAAGATGTAATTACTTTTGCATCTTGTTTTAGTGCTAATGGTGGAATATTTTCGGCATTACTTGATGAACAAGATGCGATAATTTCTGCCGATTTAAATCATGCAAGTCTTATAGACGGAATAAGGCTTTGCAAAGCTTCGCGATATTTTTACAAATATGATGATATTGCCGATCTTGAAGCAAAACTTCAGCAAGCGCAAAATCATAAAACTAAAATGATCGTTACCGATGGAGTTTTTTCAATGGATGGCGATATTGCTAAGTTAAATGAAATTTGTGATTTAGCTGAAAAATATCAGGCAATTTTATTGGTCGATGATTCTCACGCTACTGGTTTTATTGGTGAGGATGGAAGGGGAACTGCTCAACATTGCGGAGTTGAGGGTAGGGTAGATATTTTGACGAGTACTTTAGGAAAAGCTCTCGGTGGAGCAGGTGGAGGATTTGTAGCATCGCGCAAGGAAATCATTGATAAATTGCGCAATAAATCGCGACCTTATCTTTTTTCAAATAATATTTTACCTTTAGTTGCTAGTGTTGGTATCGAGATAATTGACATGATTGATAAATCAAAAAGTTTAATAAGAAAATTAGCGGATAATACAATGTATTTTCGTCGCAAAATTATCGAAGCTGGTTTTGCAATTCATAATGCACAAGGTGTTCATCCTGTTGTACCAATTATGCTTAATGATGCAGTTTTGGCAAGTAATTTTGCTAAAATGATGATTGAAGAAGAAGGTGTTTATGTTATCGCTTTTTGCTTTCCTGTGGTTCCAAAAAATTCAGCAAGAATTCGCGTACAAATTTCGGCGAGTCATCAACAAGATCAGCTTGATTATGCAATTGAATCATTCGTTAAAGTTGGTAAAAAATTAAAAGTTATCTAAATAATTATATATTATTCAAAATAGTTACAAGTAAATAAATATGAACAAAAATTCACCAGAATTAATGGAAAAAAAATCTCTAAAAAAATCTCTAATTATTGAATCAGAAATAATTGAAAATAATCAACCAGAAAATCATCAACTCAATATCGATAATAACCCTGCCAGTAAAGCTTATGAAATGGCTTTATTTAAAAAAAGAATTATGTGGCAAGCAACAATTTTTGCTTTAAAAATTGTTATTCCGGTAGTTATTTTATCGGTGATCCTCATGAAATTTCTTGAATAAAAGAGAATATTAGGGGAATAAAAAATGCAAAAAGAAATTTTTATTAAAAAAATAACATGAATAAAAATAGCGAGAATAAAATTAGGCGATCGAATCTTGCTGGTTACGCTGTTGATGAAAATTTTTCACGTGGTCGTTTGATTTGCGAAAATTTTTTTGCACATCAATCTAGTCCTTTTGTAATTGATTATGAACGCATTATAAATTCTTCGGCATTCCGCAGATTGCAATATAAAACGCAAGTTTTTGTAAATCATCAAGGTGACCATTATCGAACTCGTTTAACACATTCACTTGAAGTTGCGCAGATTGCTCGCTTGCTTGCTTTAGCTTTAAATTTAAATCGCGATTTGGCTGAAAATATTTCATTAGCTCATGATTTGGGTCATGCGCCATTTGGTCATGCTGGCGAAGAGGCGTTAAATAAAAAAATGCAAAATTTTGGAGGTTTTTCGCATAATGTTCATACTTTTAAAATCATTACTAAAATAGAAACTAGATTCGCTTTGGTCGAAGGATTAAATTTGTCATGGGAAACTCTCGAAGGACTTGCTAAGCATAATGGCCGATTTTCTGACAAAAATAAAATTAATCAATTTATCGCCAATTATAATAAAATTTTTGATCTTGAACTCGATAAATCTCCGAGCTTAGAAGCGCAAGTTTCTTCATTATCAGATGACATTGCTTATAATAATCACGATATTGAGGATGGGTTGCGTGCTGATCTTTTTAATGTTGAAGAATTATTTTATTTGCCAGTAATTGGCGAAATATATCAAAAAATTTTAGAAGAATATCCAAATATCAAGAGAGAAATTCTTGTTGGCGAAGCCAAGAAGCGCATTACTGCAACAATGATTGCCGATGTTATAAAAACCAGTAATGATAATATTGAAAAAGAGGGAATAATAACTTATAAGCATGTTCAAGAATTTCCAATATTTCTCATTAATTTTTCACAAGAAATGTTAAAAGTTAACTACGCACTAAAAATGTTTTTGATGAAAAAAATGTATCGTCATAAAATCGTCAATATCATGACCAATAATGCCAATGAAATCATTGGCGATTTATTTGATTATTATTTTGCTAATCCGCAGATTTTTGCTAATTGTCTTGCCGATCAATCTTACCTTTCTAAAGATCCACAAGTTCAAGCTAGTCTAATTGCCAACTACATTGCTGGAATGACTGATCGCTTTGCAATTAATACTCACAATTCAATTTTAAACAATTAAATTTGTTGTCAAAAATTTAAGCGTAAATCGAATTGGGTTGATGTTGATTAATTTTAACATTACGTGATATTATTTTTATAAATTATAAAAATTGGCATAATTAAAAAATGGGATGATGAATTTTTTATTGAAATTTGAATTATATTTTAAAAATTATTTTAAAATTAAAATTTGCTTTTAGAATTAAAACCAAAAAAATAAAATTATGAATTTAAAAAAATCTTCAAATATTATTGCTTATCGCAATATCTTGCCAACCATTGATAAATCTGTATTTATCGCTCATAATGCGATAATTTCTGGAGCAGTTGAAATCGCTAAAAATTCAAGCATTTGGTATAATTGCGTATTACGCGGTGATGTAACTAAAATTGTAATTGGCGAAAATACCAATATTCAGGATGGTTGTATTTTGCACGGAACGCGTCCCAATCACGCTCAAAATAAAACTGGCAATAGCGGTGCACCGGTGATAATTGGTAATAATGTTACGATTGGTCACAATGCAATTATTCATGCTTGCACAATTGAAGATAATGCCTTTATTGGTATGGGTTCGATTATTATGGATTTAGCTCGCGTTGAACAATATGGCATGCTTGGCGCAGGAGGAGTTTTGACACCGGGCAAAATTATTAAATCGGGTCAAATTTGGGCTGGCAATCCAGCAAAATATTTTCGCGATCTTACGCAAGTCGAAAGAGATTATATTAAAATTTCTGCAGATAATTATTACGAATTATCCCAAGAATATAATGCTAAAAATTAAATTTGCCAAGGGGAATTTAGCTGGCAAGTTTAGCTGGCGAATTTAGCTTAAATATTGAATCGCTTCATTGCGAATGAATCGCAATATCCTCCAATATCCGCGATTATATTTTTATTTCGTAATTCAAATACCTGATTTAAAATTGGCAATGAAAATTGGCAATGGTTTAATCGCTAATTAAAATTAGCAATATTGTTGCGCTAAATAAGGCGATTTAATTTTAACTATAAAAAATTTGTCAAAAAATATTTTTACACATAATGGTTTTTTAAAAAATATTTGCGCAGTAATTTTTCTGTTATTGGTAACTATTTTTACCACATTGCTAATTTTCTTTTACTGCGAAATATTTTATGAATTTGGCAATATTGCTAAAGAGCAGATTAAAAATAATAAAATTTTTAGCTTTATATTTTTGCCTTTTTTGCTATGGTTTTCGGCGTTAATTTGTAGAATATTCGCCAAAAACGCTTCGGGCAGTAATCTTGATCACATTACTGAAGCGATAATGATTTTAAAAAAATCGCCAGATAATTATCAAAAAATTTCTCATCTTTTAAGTTTTCGAATTATGATTGTGGCAATTATTAGTTCGTTAATTGCGACAATTTCCTGTGGATCATTGGGTCGCGAAGGTGTATCGATTTATATCGCTACGAGTATTTTTGTAAGCAGTGCTTTTTATTTGCGTAAAATTTTGCCAAAAATTAATTTAGAGAGTTGGATATATGCTGGTTACGCAACTGGCTTTGCTGTAGCATTCAACGCTCCAATTTCTGGATTAATTTATGTTGTTGAGAAGTTAATAAAAAATAAGAGTAAAAGTTATATATTAACATTTCTTATTTGTTTTGCTGTAACATTGTTGGTTGCTTTTTTAATTAGTGATAATAAAGCAGTTTATATTATTGATAAAATTAATTTTAACTATAGCTCAAAAGAGTTTATTTCATTGGCTATTTTGGCAATTTCTTGCGCAATTGTAATTTTTATTTTTCGAAAATTATTAATTTTTTCTTTTGATAAAATTAATAAATTTAAAGGAATCAAATGGCATTTTTGGGTATGGTTTTTTTCATTTTTAATAATTGCAATTGCTAATTACGCAGGGATATATGTGATCGGAGGGGGGATTAAAACTGTTAATGATGCATTTTTACAGCAAGAAATTTTTTTACAACCGCTTGATTTTTTTTCTAGATTTATAACAACAATTTTTACTTTTATGATCGGTGCATCGGGTGGAACGGTTGCTCCTTCAATTGCTCTGGGTGCAGGTTTTGCTTCAAGTTTGGCTTTTTTAAGCGATATTAATTTACATGCTTTTATGTTGGTTGGAATGATGTGTTTTTTAAGTCCACTTCTAGCTAATCCAATCACCGCAGGAATTGTAATTGTTGAGGCAACCAATCAAGATTGGCAATGTTTGGTGATTTTAATTCCATTATCTCTAATATCTTTTTTTACATATTTTTTTATTAATAAAATTACAAAATCATTGTTGATAACTAAAACTAGTAAATAATAATTACAAAAACATAAATTAATTAAAATAATCAGTGATAAATTTTTTGAATAATCTACAAATAAAAAATATTTTTGAAATTGCAATATCAGCAGGAGAGCAAGCTATTACTGCATTCTATGATCAGGACTATACAATAAAAACCAAAAAAGATAATTCGCAAGTTACTTCAATTGATCTACAATTGAGTAAATTTATTTCTGAAAATTTATCAAAATTATTTCCGCAAATTCCGATAATTTGCGAGGAGGGTGATAAATCAAAAATTCTTGGCGATTATTTTTTCGTTGTTGATCCAATTGATGGAACGGCTAGTTTCATTAATGGCGAAGATGAATTTTCAATTAACATTGCTTTAATTTATAAACAAAAACCTATTTTTGGTTTAATTTATGCGCCACTTTTTGAAGGTGGAAAAATGATTTTTAATGATGAAAAAAATCAGGTCTATCATTATCATCATGAGTTAAATCGCGAACAAATAATCATCAGACCAAAGCTGGATAATGATCTGCTTTCGATTATTTCCAGTAGACGTTTGTCAGATGAAATTATTGCTAAATTTATGAAGGAAAATTTTGCACAATATGGCAATTACAATCTTTCAAAATTTTCTTCAGCTGTTAAATTCATCGTTATGGCTGAAGGTCGCGCAAACCTTTATTTGCATTTACGAAGGTCGATGGAATGGGATATCGCTTCGGGTCAAATATTACTTGAAATGCTTGGTGGAAAATTTAATATTATTGAAAATCTTAATGATCAATTGCATATTTCTTCACAAACATTGCTTTATCGCAAAGATGATTTTATTAATCCATTTTTCATTGTTTCATTTTTATAATTTTTTTTAAAATAAAATGATTTTTTTCTTTACATTCATCGCCAATCTTAGTAAAAATTTAGTAAAAATATTTTTAAAATTTATGAATAACCAGTTTCACTTTCAAATTCAAAACTAATTTAAAGTTGTAAACAGGTATTTTTTTAATGATCAATTGTAAAAATAAAATTCTGTAATTAATTTATAAATCATGGATATAGAGGTAAAAAAATTTACAACTAATTGCGAAAATAACACCGGAGGATCTTCCCCGGTAACTCTTTACATTGGACATCCTTTTAAAGATTCCCATCCCTTGGCATTTCAAAATCGCTGGTTATCTAATCGCGGTATTTCAATACCCGAGAATGTTATGGAATCATTTTCTAAATTGATGGAAATTTCTGAAAAAAATAATTTACCTTTTATCGATCTCGTTGATTATGTTATCAAAGAAGTTGAGCTTGGAAAATCTTTACGTGAAGATTCAAAAAAAGCTACTGAAATTTCTAAAAACACTGATAAAGAACTTAAAGAATCAAGCAAGCAAATTAATCTTGAAGATTCGCAAAACGATAAAAATAATCCAATTGAAAATCAAAAACTAAATAATTCTTCAGGTGAAATTGACGAAACTAAAAGTGATAAATTAGTGGATACAGAGGTTAATAAATCTAGTGATCAGGCTTTAGAAGCTGATAATAAAGAATCCACTATTAAAGAA
>CAILUF010000094.1 GCA_903837365.1 uncultured Alphaproteobacteria bacterium
ATAAATTGATTATTGCTAATAATAGCCAATATTTTTGATTGACATTTAGTGGTATCGTAAAAACAAGTTTTGGTTTCGCCAAATTTTTCTTTAATTTCAAAAAATATTTTTTCTTCACTGATTTCTCCCGAGCCAATCCAATTTTTTCTGGCACGAGTTCGTTGTAACTCCATTTCTTTTTCAAACTCCTCATTATCTATGGCGATGTTTTTTTCGTTGCAAATATCTTGCGTTAGATCAAGTGGAAAGCCAAAAGTATCGTAAAGTTTAAAAGCGATTTGTCCGGATAATTTGAGATTTTTTTCAGCTTTGTAATTTTTATCGACAATAATTTTAGCAATTTCTTCGTCTAAAATTTTCAAACCTTTTTCTAAAGTTTCGCGAAATTTTTCTTCTTCATCGCGTAAAATTTCAACGATTAAATCTCGAGCTCTTTTTAGTTCGCTATATTGATTGCCCATTTCTTTAATCAAACTATCAACCAAGCGAAACATCAACGGCTCCTTGATTCCCAGCTTATGAGCTTGACGCATTGCGCGACGCATAATTCGACGCAAAACATAACCTCTGCCTTCATTGCTAGGCTGAATTCCGTCAGCAATTAAAAAAGCTGAAGAGCGTAAATGATCGGCAATTATTTTTAATTCTGCGGTAATTTTCATATATTAATCTACTAAATGAATTACAACCTCGAGTGCACATCTTTTGCCCATTAGATCTTCAAAAATTTTTAATAATCGTGAGCGCAATTGACTCTCTAGGTCTTTAATGATTTTACTTTCTTGTATTTTTAAACGCTTTTTCTTTTTTTTCAAGAAACTTAATCCAAAGCCATCATGCAATTCAAGTTCCCGAGCACGATTTTTAAAAAATAAATTAATTTCTTCGCGGATGAAATCTTCACTTTCTTGATCGCGATTTAAATCGTAAGAACCAACAGCGATAATTTCTGGACGTGCAAGAATTTTTAGAGAATCATTCAAAGCAATTGAAATGAAGACAATCCCAGCTTCCTGCAGTTTTTTTCTTTCGCGAATTATTTCGCTTTTAAGGTCGATCAATTGATTACCATCAACTCCAAAATATCCTGATTTAACTTTTCCAACTATTTCGGTAGATCCTAAATTAGCGCTTAAACGAATCGCTACGCCATTTTCAGCCTGAACGATTCGACTCACATTACATTCACGCGCAAGTTCGCAATGAGCTTTGGTGTGAATAAATTCACCATGAACGGGAATAGAAATTTGTGGACGAGCTAAAGTATACATTTGACGTAATTCATCGCGCGAAGGATGGCCAGAAACATGGACGAAATGATCTTTTTCAGTCATGACATCGATTTGTTTTTTGGCAAGTAAATCGAATAATTCAAAAATTTTCTTTTCATTTCCAGGAATTATTTTTGAAGAAAAAATCATTAAATCATTTTTTGAAAAATTGATAAAATTATGATTTCCCGTAGCGATTTTCCTGACCGCAGCCATTTCTTCACCTTGACATCCAGTGCAAATTACTAAAATTTCATTCTTGTTATAATGCTTGATTTCACGATCAGAAATAAAACCAAAATCCTCAAGAAAAAATCCACTTTTTTTCCCTACATCGTGAAGTCTTTGCAGTGAATATCCTGCGAGTACAACTTTACGTCCAAGTTCTTTAGCGATTCGCGCAATAGTGTGAACTCGCGCAATATTTGAAGCAAAAGTTGCAACACCAACTAAGCCATTTCGGCCAGCAATTAAACTTTTTAGTGAATCGTAAAGTTCTCCTTCCGATCTGGAATGGCCTTCATTTATTGCGTTTGTAGAATCACAAATCATCGCTAAAATTTGATTTTCATCGCCGAGTTTTTTAATTTTTTCTATTTCACTAACTTCACCAACTACAGGATTTGGATCAAATTTCCAATCACCAGTATGCAAAACATTGCCAAGCGGAGTTTTAATTAAAACTGCTTTCATTTCTGGAACGGAGTGAGTGAGACCAATAAAATCTAGGCTAAACGGACCTAAGTTAAGCGGTTTATTACCATCAATAATGTGAATCGGTACAGTTTTATCAAGGCGATATTCACTCAATTTTGAACGCAAAAAATTCGCTCCAAATTGCGTTGCATAAACTGGAACTTTAAGTTCCTCCCAAAGATATTGCACAGCTCCCATGTGATCTTCGTGAATATGAGTAAGAACCATGCCAAGAAGATTATGGCGATGATGTTTGATGAAAGAAATATCGGGAGTCATCATATTCACGCCAGGAATATTGTAAGCAAATCCAACTCCGCAATCAATCATTAACCATTTAGAATTAAGATGATAAAGATTGAGGTTCATGCCGATCTCATTGGCTCCACCTAGGGGTAGAAAAAGCAAATCATCGTGGTGTTTTTTAAGGTTTAGTTCCATTTATTATCAATAGTTAATAGTTATTCTTGTTGTTTATAATTTAATTATATAATTATGAAGAGTTTTGCTGTTTTTTAACTAAATTATATTTAGTATTTATTATGAGATTGGTGATTAACAGAGCTATCATTATAAATGACGCGCATTATAAAATATTTTGCTTACAATAAAAATTATTTGTCACAATGTCAAATTATAAATTAATCACTTGATTAAAATTTATAATTTTTTGCTGTTAATTTTTTTGATTATTATTGTAAATCAAAAGTAATCCCTGCAATGTTAAATCGGAGTCATGGTGATCAATAATTGCGCAAAGAGGTTGTTTAAAAATTTCACAAAGTCCACCTGTAATAATTTTTTTTGTTTTATAACCAAGTTCATTTTCGATCTTAATAAACATTCCTTCAATCATTGCAATATAACCATGATAAACTCCTGAATTCATTGCTTCAACAGTACTTTTGCCAATTACATTTTTTTGTGGTTTCACTGAAATTTTTGGTAATTGCGCAGTCATATCATGTAAAGATTTTAAGGTCATATTTATTCCTGGTGCAATTACTCCACCAAGATATTCGCCATTTTTTCCAACAATATCAAAAGTAGTTGCGGTTCCAAAATCAACAATAATCAAACTATCGCCAAAATGCTTAAAACCTGCGATCGCATTGACTAAACGATCGTGACCAACCTCATTTTTATTTTTTATTTTGATCTCAATATCAAGTTTAGTTTTATCATCACCGATTACAAAAGTTTTTTTACTAACTTGTTCATCGGTAAATTTTTTTACAGCTTCAAAAATTCGCGAAGTTAAAACAGGGACAACAGAAGCAATGATACAACCCGAAATTGCCAAGCAATCAATTTTAGAAGTAAGAAATAATTCAATAATATCAACCGCATAATCATCAACTGATTTTTTATTATCAGAAATTAAACGCCATTTGCAAATGAGTTTATTTTCTTTGAATAAACCAATGACGATATTGGTATTGCCGATGTCAAAAGCGATAAGCATAGTTACGATAATTTTTTACATGCCAAGGCGATACGATTCATAGCATTAAGCAAGAATTCGTCACTGGCTGCGTAAGAAATTCTAAAAAAATCTTTTGCGCCAAAGGCAATACCGGGAACGACTGCAACCAATGCTTCTTCAAGTAAATAGCTAGCAAAATCATTGTCATCATTGATTATTTTTCCTTGCGGAGTTTTATGTCCATAAAGTCCCGCGCAAGATGGGAAAACATAAAAAGCACCGTTAGGAATATTGCAATTTATGCCATCAATTTCATTTAACATTTTAACAACCATATCTCTACGCTTTTGAAAGAGTAGGGCATTTGGCTTAATAAAATCTTGAGTTCCGTTTAAAGCTTCAACGCTCGCTGATTGTCCAATTGAACTCGGACAAGATGTGCTTTGTGATTGGATAACTCCCATCGCTTTAATTAATTTCGCTGGACCTGCGCCATATCCAATTCGCCAACCAGTCATCGCGTAAGCTTTTGAAACGCCATTAACGACTAAAGTTCTTTCCTTAAGTTTAGGTTCAACTTGCGGTAAGGTTACAAATTTTAAATTATCAAAAATTAAATGTTCGTAAATATCATCGCTTAAAATATGGATATGAGGATGTTTAAGTAAAACATCGGCAAGTGAACGGAGTTCTGCCTCGCTATAACATGCACCAGTAGGATTACTCGGTGAATTTAAAATTAACCATTTAGTTTTGTTAGAAATTTTTTTCTCGAGATCATTAGCTGAAATTTTAAAATTATTTTTAGAATTTGCTTCAATGATAACTGGAATTCCATTGCCAAGCAAAACCATATCTGGATAAGAAACCCAATATGGCGCTGGAATCAAGACTTCATCACCAGCGTTTAGCGTTGCAATTAACGCATTGTAAATAACTTGCTTAGCTCCAGTGCTAACTGAAATTTCATTGGCAATATATTCAAGATTATTTTCTCTTTTGAATTTTTTTATAATCGCATTTTTAAGAACTGCAGTTCCGTCAACTGCTGTATATTTTGTTTCGCCATTCTTGATCGCTTGAATTGCAAAATCTTTAATATTTTGCGGAGTATCAAAATCAGGTTCGCCCATTCCTAGTGAAATGATATCCTTACCTTGCGCTTTTAATTCCGCTGCTTTCATTGATACCGCAATGGTTGGTGATGGTTTAATATTGGCGAGGCAATTTGCAAGAAAACTCATAGAATTATGTTTTAATATGTTGAAAGATAATTTAATCTAAAGTTATTAATTTAATAAAAAAATTAAAAACATAACATGCAAATTAGTAAAAATTTTTTAAATATAAAGTAAAATTTTCTTTAAAAAAACCAAAAAAAAACCAAAAAAAAACACTTAAAAAAAACATCAAAAAAATAGTTGACTATTTTATTTAAAGTTTTTTACTAAATGAAAATTACTTAACTTTTTTTTAAAAAAATATAATTTAAATGTCAGCAGGAAGCGTAGGAACAAATCCACTATTTTTAGGTCTTACAAGACCACCATTATTAATGGGAGTTAGCTATACCTTTGCAGCATTAAATGGAATTTCATCGCTTTTAGCATTTGTTGTTACCAATAACTTTTTTTATTTACTTGTGTTGTTACCTGTTGTCCACGGAATTGGCTGGTTTATTTGTTTAAAAGAGCCAAGAGCAATTGAATTATTCATTGCTAGAATGTCAAAATGCAATATATGTCGAAATCGTTTTTACCACGGTGGGACTAACTCTTACGATCTTTATTAAAACTAAAATAATTTAAATATGAATTACGAAGAAAATTTTTTAAGCTTCCATAATGTTAAAACAGGAATTGATGAAGCATATTTAAGATTATTAAATTCAAATAATCTTGCTCAAGACCTATTAAGTAATAATGAAAATTATGAATGTTTCTTAATTAATCAAAACATTAATCACAAACTAACTACATACCTTTCAACAATTGATAAAAGTAAGTTGGTTTATTCAGTTGAGCAAGCTAAAAAATTAGTTAGTGATTCACAATATTGTGAAAAATGGTTAGAAATTGTTAAATCATATTTATTCACAGTTGGTATTGATATTGAAAAAGAAAATAAGAATGATGTTTTTGCTAATGATGCTGTAGAAAAATCATCAGATAAACTTAAGATAGTTTTATCAAGCTTAAAATTAGTTGCGCAAATTAGTATTGAAACTAGAAATCTAGAATTATTTGATCGTATTTTTGATATTTACTGCATAGCTTATGAAAGCTATGTTAGAAAACCTAGTAAGCTTTTACAACAATGTTTTTTTGCACTTGAAAATTCTATTATTGAAACTCCATTATTTGCCAATTATTCTAAATTTTGTAAAGATCGTTTTATTAAAGGAATATTTGTTGACTTAGAAGAGCAAATTAATCAAGAAGCAAATATGGATCAAACAATTTTTAAAAATAAGTCGATCAAAGAAGAGCTTCACAAGCAGGAAGATAGTCAAGAATCTAGCGCTAAATTTAAACCAAGTTATCTTGAATTATTAAGACAAGGTCTTGATAATCAAATAATTGCTTTACAAAGAAATACTCATTTAAATTTAACAACTTTAGTTAGCATCGAAGAGAATTGCATAATTGCTGATAATTTTAAACAGGAATTATTAAATCAATTACTAACTTCTGAATATAAACAAAAATTTTTAAATCTTATTAACTTATACTTTTTAAAGGTTGGAATTAATATTCAAAATAATGTTGGTTTGCCAATAGCATCTTTCGTTAATAAAGACGAACTTAAAATCATAATTTCATCATTGAAAATCATAGCTTCTGAAGCGGTAAAAAATGATGAAAAATTTTTCCTTGAATTAGAGAAAACTTATAGCCAACTATATCAAAAGTTCAGTCAAGTTGGACTTTTAGATAATGAAAATGGTTTAGCAGATTGCTTTTATGCAAATGAAATTGGTAATAACACAGAAATTTCATTGCATTATTTAGAAGAAAATTCAAATGGAATTTTCTTGGAATTGGAATCGCAAATTGACAAAAAACGTTTTGATCAGTTGATTCTAGCTAATATTAAAAAGTTTGATGAAAAAACTTTAAAATTCTACAGCCAACCCTACATTGATATCAGGCTTGAAAAATCTGCTAATCAAGAAGATTATCAAGTGCAAATTATTTATGACGGTAATCAAATAAATGCTGAGCAAGTTGCTCAAGAATTTGGACAAGATCCATTAACAATCAAAGATTGGCAGTATAAAAATTTAGAAGAGGGTGATGCTTTATCATTTTCTCATGAAACAACTGCGCAATATCTTGGCATTGCAAAAGGTCCAGAATTAAATCAAACCCTACTTGTAATCAGAGATCAAGCTCGTTTAGAACAAGAACTATTCAATGAAAATCAATTTCAAGATAGCGGAGATAATAGATCTAAAATTTCTAATTCAAATTATAAATCAACTGATGATGAAGAACTTTTTGATGACGAAGAATTTGAAAATCATCAAGATGATTTTGCAACAAGAGAAGATGATGATTCTGTTAATGCACAAATTTCTGATTCAGTTAATTTAACTATTCCTCAGAATGTTGTGGATAAATTCATTCAAAAAAATAACGAGTTAGATTTTAAAGATCAGCAAGATGGAGTTTTCGACATTTACCAATTCTATGTTGAAAATCACTCTAGCATTGAATCAATTTTACAAAATCCAACCTTGTCAAGAATGTTGAATTTGGCATCTCAAAATCCTGATTTAAAAATTGAAACTACAAGCAATCCATTATCTGAATCAGTTAGACATCAGTTAAAACTTGTATTTCTAAAAGGATTTAATCAGAAATCGCAATCAATTTTAGCATCAACATTAACCGAAGGAGAGTGTAAAGCTTGGCAATTATCTCATGTGGATGAGTCAAGAACTCGTGGTTTTGATGGTTCGTTTATTGTACCTCATGATTATTCAGCAAAAATTTTAGGAATTAGAAACCCTAATGATGTTAATAATGCCATCGAACAAGTTTTTGATTTAACATCTAAGCTTGATTTATTTAATACGGTTTTAATTGAGTATTTACGTAACGACGTTTCTTTCAATGCTCTTCGCACTCTAATTCAAAATGATTTTTCGATTGCTTTTGATTACAGTGAATCTGATAATATTTTTAGCAAAAAAAATCTAATTTTGATTGCTCAAGATGAAGAAGAAAGAGAGTTTATCTATGATTTCCTTGGATATTCTTGGCAACAAAATCAAGATATATCTCACGATGAATTGCTTGAACATAGAGCCAATATTACTGACGAAAATGGCGATATTATTCTTTCTAACGAAATTTGTTCATCATTATTTGGCGTTAATAGTGAATCAGAAATTGATTTAACGATTAGAAAAATCGAATCTATTCTTCAGGCTAATAAAAAATTATGTGATATTTTCAATGCTAATGAGCATGAAAACCTTGTTGCCCTTCTTGAGTTAGATGAAGATCAAGAATCGCATCAAGATAATGAAGATTTTTCAGATGAAGAAGGTGAATTAAAAGAGTTATATATCTAAATTTTAGAACTAATTTAATTAACACTAAAAGCTCATAAAGCCTTCGGTTTCAAAGCCGAAGGCTTTTTGGTTTTTGTAAAATTAAAATTATTGTTTTTATAATCAAAACCACTAAAATAAAACAAAATTTTATTTAAAAAACTGAAATAATTTTTCATCTATTGTCAGCTAATACCAAATTAATTTGAAAATTTATTAATTAATAA
>CAILUF010000095.1 GCA_903837365.1 uncultured Alphaproteobacteria bacterium
GGCATGAAGGTAGCGGTTTTGCCATATGCATGACAAACATTATGAACAACATATTTAAATTTTTGAATATTATCCGCAGTTCCTACCAGCGTGCTATATTTAAATCCAATCTCAAATTGTGAAGTTGCAACTTCATGGTGATGAAGCAAAGGAGTAAGACCAACTTGACGCATAGTTTCAACGATTTCTGATCTTAAATCATGACCCGTATCAATTGGCATTGGTGCGAAATATGCACCTTTCTTTGGGGCTCTGCGCGCCAAATTTCCACCATCAACAATTTTAGAAGTATTATGGGGAGCTTCCTGAGAATCAATTGCGTAGAAACTTCCATATTCATTGGCTTCGAAACGAACATCGTCAAATACAAAAAATTCTGGCTCTGGTCCGAAATATGCAACTTCGCCAATTCCGCTTTGCTTAAGATAATCTTCGGCTTTTTTTGCGGTATAACGAGGATCTCGCTCATATCCTAAATTATTTGTTGGCTCAATAACATCGCAAAATAAAACAAGCGTTGGTGAGGTTGTAAATGGATCTATAAAAGCACTATTAAGTTGAGGCATTAAAATCATATCAGATTCGTTAATTTCTTTCCACGCCAAAACCGAAGAGCCATCAAAAGCAACACCTTTGACTAATTCCTCTTCGCCCACCGCATCAGCGCAATGAGTGATATGAAGCCATTGACCGGCATAATCCGAAAAACGAAAATCAACAAATTTGATTTCATGTTTTTTTATAGTTTCAAAAATTGCCAATACTTCATTGGCATTGTGATTAGAAGTGTTCGAGCTCGACATAAAATTAACTTTAAGATTTATAGATTACAAACCTGCAGACTTGCTGGTTAGGATGGGATACTATTTTTACCTATCGCCAAAACAATTGTAAAGAAAAATTTTTAAATTAATTTTATTAACTAATTTTTATTGACCATTTTTTTGCTAAATAACTTTCGATATCGCGAATCTCATCAACTTTTAATCCACGAGAATAAATAATAATTTCACCAATATAGCCACTGAAGCGAGCCTGATCATATTCCGGTCCAACCCAGCCAATTCTTAAATCATATGTCGAGGCTGTGTTGATAATTGAAGAAGCTGCGGAATTGCTAGTCATTACACTGCCATTATCTCTAATCTCAGCGTAGGTTGGCCTTTTTACAAAAGTGAATATTTTTTTTGCACCACTATAGCTGGCATCAGGAGTTGCAAAGGTTAAGCGGTTAGCGTTAAAATCAAAAATACATTGCTGACTATGAAGAATATGCATTACAACTCTAGAATCATTGCTAGGTGAATGCCAGTAAATTGCCGTTGGCGTGTGAGCGGTTGATTGACTATATGCGTTGGAGGTAAAAATAAACACAAAGAAAATCGTTGATTGATTTGAGCTAAATAAATTGCCAGAAGGCATAACTGCAGATTTTAATTGAGAAGGAGCTAAATGATCGAATTTAAGAGATGGAATGCCATTAAAAAAGCTACTGTCATAAGTTGGTTTTAAATTTTCTGTAACTTGGGATAAAGTAATTTTTTGCGGTGAAGTTGGATTTACATCTATCCATTTAGCAACTTTATCGCCGTTGGACATTTCAGTTTCAAAACTCTCAGGTAAAGTTGTTTCAAGCCATAAACTAAGATCTGGTATTGTTGGAACCACGGATGATCTAGTTAAATTAATTAACGTTGTCATTTTCATTCGCGAAATTAATCTAGAAGATTGAGTTACTCCGGCAACTAAAATTCCAATAATTAAAATCACGATTGATAACTCAATCAATGAAAACGCCCGATTTTGCTTGCGTAAAGACATGATTAGTAAATTTAAATTAAAGTTAATTAAGTAATTTGATTGACCATTTTTTACTTAAATAATTTTCTATTGATTTTCTTTCTTCGGTATTAAGAGCTCGATCAAAAATTATAATTTCGCCAATTGAGCCAATAAGAAATTCGCCAGGAAGAGTTCTGCCAATTGTGTTGTTGATTGATGTTGATGCGCGATTGGATGAAGGAGTAGTTAATTTTAGAACTCCATCGACATAGCCTTCTCTTTTAGCTAAGTCATAAGTTATATCAATGATCGTTAATTTTTTTAAAGTAATTGTATTGGGCATATAAAGATCAACATACCACCAATAATTATTTAAACCATTTGCACCATCGTAACGAAAGGCATTGGTAGCATTGTTAGTAGAATATGTTCCAGATCCTAAAATTCCACAATTGCACATCGAATCAGCCCTGCTAACAAAAAAAACAGTATAAGGCATATTGTTGAAGGGCACTGTTGCGTCTGGTAAATTAAAAAAATCTTGATCAATAAATTTAACAATCGGCAAATTGGTGCTTTCGTCGAAAGCGTATATTGGTTTATTGGCGTCGTTGCTTTGTGACGCATCTAGTTTTATTGAAGATTGTAAATTAATATCATACCAATTTTTTAAAAGCGATTGATCGCTTGCTTCGCTATCGTTAAAACTTTTTTCCGAAGTCGATTCATACCACGCAACTAAATTTTTTATTGTTGGAACTGGCGAAGAAAGAGTTATAGATCTTGCCGACATCAGCTTTACTTGCTTAACTAATCTAGAAGATTGAGTTACTCCGGCAACTAAAATTCCAATAATTAAAATTACGATTGATAATTCAATCAATGAAAAAGCTTTTGAAGAATTTTTTTTATTTAATAAATTCATTTGGCAATTTTTATAAAATTTTTTAAATTTAAAATTTTTAAAAAGTAAGACTAAAAAATAAAATAAATTATGCAAATAAGAAGGTATCTTTTTCAAATTTGATTAATCTTGAGTGCGAAATTAACAATAATTTTAGGAGTCGTTTGTTATTGATTGCAAATAACAGCAATGATTAATATTTTGCAATTACAGAGTTATTTTATTAAACCTCGCCAGAGATCATCGAAACCAAGGATCGTTGGATTTGTAAGTTGGCGAGCCCGAGACGATTCGAACGTCCGACCCACAGCTTAGAAGGCTGTTGCTCTATCCAGCTGAGCTACGGGCTCATAAAAGTTAAAAAAACTTTAATAAAAACATGAGCATGATAAATTAAGGCGATGAAAATTAATTGCAATTCTTATTTGCGCTCACCAAACAATGCTGTTCCTAAGCGGATATGCGTTGAGCCAAGAGCGATTGCTTGCTCATAATCAGAACTCATCCCCATTGAAATTTTTTTCAAATTATTTTTATCGGCAATTTTTTTTAATAATGCAAAATATGGCGAGGCTAACTCATTTATGGGTGGAATCGCCATTAGTCCAACGATATTTAGCGATAAATCTTTTTTACAAAATTTGATAAAATCATCAATATTGGTAATTTCAATGCCGTATTTTTGGGCTTCTTGACCAATATTAACCTGAATAAAAATTTCTATTTTTTTATTTTGTTTTTGAATTTCTTTGCCTAGTGCTTTTGCTAATTTTTCGCTATCCAAAGTGTGAATGCAATCAAATATTTCTAGAGCTTCTTTTGCTTTGTTACTTTGTAAATGTCCAATTAAATGAAGCGATATATCGGGGAAATTTTTTTTAATTTCGGGAAATTTTTGATAGGCCTCTTGAACATAATTTTCGCCAAAAATTCTACAACCGCAATCAATAGCTTCATAAATTTTTTCACTTGCAATAGTTTTTGACACCGCAATAATGTTGATGTCATCGCTGTTTTTATTGTAAATTTTACAAGTTGAGGCGATTTTTTCTTTAATCAAAATTAAATTTCGTTTGATCATGAAAAATTATAGTTTTTTATTAGAAATTAAAAAGTTTAATTGCAAACTACCTAGTAAATTATTACTATCACCAAAGCTTGTCAATAGTGTTTTCTTTACCGATCGAAAAAAAATTTCTGAGCCTGAAAAAATTTTACCAAAATTACCAAAAAACTCGGCAATTATTTTTCGTGAATATGATTTGCCGAAAGATCAACGTGAAAATCTTGCGCAAAATTTGAAAGAAAAAAATGATAAATTTTCAAAAAAAAATTGTCGTTTTATAATCGGCAAAGATTTTGCTTTAGCAAAGAAAATTAAGGCTGATGGCGTACATTTTTCCGATGCTGATAAAAATATTTTACCATTTATTTTACAAAAAAAATCTTTACCAAAAAATTTTATTTTTAGCTTAGCAATTCATCATCAAAAATCTTGGGCTTTGGTAAAAAAACTTCAGCCTGATTTGGTATTTTTTAGTCCAATTTTTTCGAGCTCAATCGAGCGATTCAGCAAATAGCCAGAGAAAAAAACCTCCTCTTTATTGTACTCGTTCGGCATGAACAGAGCATTTAATCCCCAAGTTGTTTGTGCCAATGCTTTAAAATAAGCTTGCGCGGCTAATCTTGTCTCAACA
>CAILUF010000096.1 GCA_903837365.1 uncultured Alphaproteobacteria bacterium
CTTTTGTTTTATTGTATTAATTTATTTTACTTTAATTTACTTTCAAGAATATTAAAATAAAATATTTGTTTTGTTTTAAATTTCTTGGCAGATTTTTTTTAATGTTTGCGGATAAATTTTATGCTCTTGAACAAGAATTTTTTGTGCTAAACTATTAAAATCATCATTACTTAAAATATCGACTTGTGCTTGCATTATTATCTCTCCAGCATCAACATCGGCAGTTACAAAATGCGTAGTGCATCCACTTATTTTTACACCGGATTTTAATGCATCCGCAACCGCATTTGCACCTTTAAATTCTGGGAGAAGTGAAGGATGAATATTGATCAACCTGCCCTGCCATTTTTCAACAAACCAAGGCGATAAAACTCGCATGAATCCAGCTAAACAAATTATCTTAATATCATGTTTTATAATTTCTTGATCAATTGCTTCTTCAAATTCTTGACGATGAGAAAATTTTTTATGATCAATTACTACGGTAAAAATGTTATTTTCTTGAGCATAATTCAAACCTAGCGCATCCTGTTTATTAGATATTACCAAGGCAATTTGGGCTGGGAAATTTACGTCATTACAAGCATCGATTAATGCTTTCATATTGCTTCCCCGACCCGATATTAAAATTGCTACTTTTATTTTTTTTACCATTTTGTAATTTTATAAATTTTAATTTAATTTTTTTAAAAATTATTTTGCACTTTTTTCAAGCGCTAATATTCCTGGTAATTTTTTTCCTTCAAGCCATTCAAGAAAAGCTCCACCAGCAGTTGAAATATAAGTAAATTTATCAAATAAATTACAAGAATTAATTGCTGATACAACATCACCTCCTCCTGCAATTGAAAGTAATTTATTTTGGGCAGTAAGTTTTGCAACTTCATTGGCAAAAGCAACGGTTCCTAAGTTAAATGGCTTTAATTCAAAAGCTCCAAGCGGTCCATTCCACAAAACAGTTTTATGTTCAGCTAATTTTTTTGCTAATAATTTACTGGTTTGCAAACCCAGATCCAAAATAATATCATCAGCTTCAACGTCTTTAATATCAACGGTTCGATGACTTGCATTCTCAGCGAAATTTTTAGCAACAACAACATCAACTGGCAAAATAAATTGACAATTATGTATTTTAGCAAGTTGTAAAATTTCTAAAGCATTATCTCGCAAATCCTTCTCGCACAATGATTTACCGATATTATGACCCAATGCATAAATAAAACTATTAGCCATTCCACCAGCTACAACAAGGGTTTGCGCTTTTTTTACCAATTCTTTTAATAAATCAATTTTAGTTGAAACCTTTGCACCACCTACAACGGCAATCATTGGTTTTTGAGCATTATCTAAATTAAGAGTTAAATTATCAAGCTCACTTTCCATTAATAATCCAGCGCAAGATTTTAATATTGTTGGAATGCCCGTAATTGAAGCGTGTGAACGATGCGAACAAGAAAACGCATCATTAACATAAAGATTCGCCAATGATGCTAACTGCTTAGAAAAATCCGCATCGCCTTTAGTTTCCGCTTTATAAAATCTTAAATTTTCAAGTAAAATAATTTCACCAAATTTAGTGTTTGATACAGCCTGCTCAACCTTCAAACCTATGCAATCATCGACAAAATTTAACTTGATATCGCCCAGTAATTTTTGTAAATGATTCACGATTTGAAGTAACGACATTGATTTTTCGATCTTACCTTCAGGTCTGCCAAAATGTGAAATTACAATGACTTTCGCTTGATTGTTTGCAAGATATTGCAGAGTTGGAATCACTGCCTTGATGCGTGTATCATCAGTAATTTTATTATCAATGATTGGAACGTTTAAATCAACGCGTACAATGACATTCTTATTAGATACAACGCAATCTTTTAAGCGATTAAATTTTGCCATAAATTCTTAAATTAAAACTTGATTTTGAAACATTAACTGATAAAATATTGTGAAAATCTAGCACTAAAGTCAGTTATTTTGGTTATAAATTTTGTTTAATAAACTAAATTTCTTAATAAAATTAATTTGGTAGTAATTTTTTTCAAGTATAAGTTTTTAATAAATTTTTTAGGAAGTTTTTTTTAAAATAATTCTTGAGGAGATTTACAAATCAATAATTTACATAACCGCTTTAATAAATTACAATTTTAACAATTTTTAAATTTAAATTTTATGGGAACTAAGAATAACCCGAAAAACAGGGTAAAAAATGTTGAGAAAAAGAAATATAAAGGTAAGGATGTTGAACCAGCTTTCTACTACGGAGTTCACGCTGGACACGGAAAATATATGTCTGCAAAATATGCTGGAACTACGCAATTAGCTGTCGATGAAAATTCTAAACCAATTAACTGGGAACAAGCTAATTAAAAGTTAAATATTTATCATCTTGTTTAACAATTTTATCATAGCTTAACATGCCTGAAGTTATTATCAACGGTCCCGAAGGTCGTATTGAAGGTCGCTACCATCAAAATCCAAATCCTAAAGCTCCCGTTGTTCTCGTGCTTCATCCGCATCCACTTTACGGTGGAACGATGAATAATAAAGTCACTTACAGTCTTTATAAAAGTTTCATTAATAATGGCTTTTCAGCATTGCGAGTTAATTTTCGAGGAGTTGGAAGATCGCAAGGAAAATTTGATAATGGTGTTGGTGAATTGCTAGACGCCACGGCAGTTATGAATTGGCTTCATGATCAAAATATGGAAGCTACGGAATATTGGATTGCAGGATTTTCATTCGGCGCATGGATTGCATTACAAGCGGTGATGCGTCGTCCTGAACTTGAAAATTATGTTCTCGTTGCACCTCCCGCTACAAAATATGATTTCAATTTTATTGTTCCTTGCTCATCATGCGGACTAGTTGTTCAAGGCGATAAGGATGAGGTAACTAAAGAATCTGATTCAGCTAAATTAGCCGAACGCCTTTCAGCAAGGGATGGAGCTGAAGTTCAATATTCAATGATTTCTAATGGTGATCATTTTTTCAATAATTGCTTGGAAGATTTTGAAGAAGTTGTTGATAAATATATTAAAAATCGCTTGTTTATTGACTCAAGCAAAATACGCAAGGTTAAAAGAGACCGTAGACGTCGTCGCAAAAAAAAGAATATTGCTGAAATTAAACCCGAAAGGAATTATTTTCCAGTAAAACCACTATCTTCATTCGATATTTAGTAATTTTATTGGTTAGTATTTCTTAACATTTTTTAATAAGAAATAATGGCAATTATTGGATTTGAACAAATAACATCGCAATTAAATTTTTTTTTAAAACAACAAAAACTTCATCATGCTAATTTAATTTTTGGCAAGAGAGGTATTGGTAAAGCTAGTTTTATTAAAGATTTTTGTTTGAATGCACTGAATTGTAAAAATAATTTTCATCCTGATTTAAAAATCATTTGCAAAGAAGAAGAGAAGAAAGAAATTTCGGTTAATGCCATTCGCGAAATTGCTGATTTTGTTAATCAAACCTCCGCAAATGATAATCATAAATTCATTATCATTGATTCAGCTTGTGAACTAAATAAAAATGCCAGTAATGCATTACTTAAAATTCTTGAAGAACCGCATAATAACAATTATTTATTTTTAATTGCTCACAGTTTAAATCGAGTAATTCCAACATTACGCTCCAGATGTAATTTAATTCAAGCTCCTGAATTTAATGATTTAGATTTTAGAAAAATAATATTAAATAATCACGATTTTACTGACTTAGAATTACAATTTTTAATGATGATTTCTGACAATTCTCCAGCGTTAGCGATCCAATATTCTCAAGATTTCATCAGGCTTTATCAACTTTTATTGGAATCAATTTCTAAACAAAAAGTTAGCGATGAAATTATTAAAAAAATTTCTGAAAAGAATTTTTCATTTTTCATTTTTGAAAGAATTATCGCAACTTTTTATTCACGATTTTTAAAAAGCTATTGTCAAATAAATCAACAATATTTTTTCGATGAGCAAGAAGTTTTTTCTTATTTATCTTTAAAAATTTCAATTGAAGATGCATTTATTTTGGCTGAATCATCAATTGCCAGAACAAATCTTGTTTCAGCAATTTATCTCGATAAAAAACTTTTTATTATCAATATTTTAAATCAACTTGTGTTATGAAAAAATATAGAGCAATTGGCTTGATGTCAGGAACCTCAATGGATGGAATAGATTTAGCTTTTATCGAAAGCGATGGCAAAGATTATCTTAAATTAATTAACCAAAAATATCAACCTTACGAAAATAATTTTAAAGAAAAACTGTTTAAACTTATTAATAACAAACAAGATTTAATTACAATTAAAAGCGCAGAAAATGAGTTAACATTGTTGCATTGTAATATTGTTAATAATTTTATTACTCAAAATAATTTATCGGCTAGCGCTATTGATATTATTGGTTTCCATGGCCATACAGTTTGTCATAATCCACGCAATTCAATTACTTGGCAAATTGGCAATGCTGATCTTTTGGCTCATAAAACTTCTATCGATGTTGTTGCTGATTTTAGAATTCGCGATGTAACTTTGGGAGGAAATGGTGCGCCATTAGTTCCAATTTATCATTTTTATTTATTTAAAAATTTTCTACAAACATCATGTGAAACTATAGGTGTATTGAATATCGGTGGAGTTTCTAATATTACGCTTTTTAATATTAATGACGAAAATTCACTATGTGGATTCGATGTCTGCTTTGGCAATGCTCCATTAGATGATCTTGTTAAAGAAAAAATTAATGAAAATTTTGATTATGATGGCTCACTTACGGCGAGTGGATTTGCCGATATAAATTTAGCAAATCAAATTTTACAAAATCCGCTCTTTCATGAAAATTTTCCTCGCGCTTTTGATCGTCAAGATTTTGTTAAAATTCTAGAACCAATTAAATCTCTTGAGTTAAAAAATGCTCTTGCAACTTATAGCTATATAATCGCTCACGCCTTAAAAATTGCATTATCTAAATTAGCAATTCAACCACAAATTATTTTTGTTTGTGGTGGTGGAAGAAAAAATTTCGGACTTATGTCTTCACTGCAAAATCAATTTAAAAATATTGAAATTATTAATATCGATAAACTCAATATCGATGGTGATTTTATTGAAGCGCAAGCCTTTGGATTTTTAGCAATAAGACATCTGCAAAATCTTGCAATCACTTTTCCAAATACAACTGGAATCAAGCAAATTAATGGTTCGCAAGGCGGAGTTTTATATCGCTCTTAGAAGTTAAATTTTTTCTCCAGCTGATGCTTCGGGTTCGCTAAATATGCAATATCCAATTTTAATAATTTTAGCCAAACTGCCACCCTTAATGCCAATCATGATGTAATAAAATTATTATTACAAAAAGGTAATGTTTTAATGAAGTTTTTTTATTTTCTACGATTGCATCTCAAGATTGCATCTCAAGGGGGAGTAAGTTTAGAAGAAAAAAGTAAGATTGCAAATTATTTAAAAAAAATTTCAGAACTTGTTGCAGATATTCCTTTTGCATCTCTAAATATAATACGATCTAAACTTTAAAATCACATTTACCTAAATAATTAGAGTTTCAAATAATTTTAATTTTATTATAAACTTTTTTTTACTGACAAGGAGTTATAAATGTTACGAACTAACAATTAACTTTTATTGAAACTAATTATTTTTATTAACACTGACGATGAAAAATTTTATATTAAAACAAGGAAGAATTCTTACGGCGATTAATTTGGTTTTACTTTTATCTTCTTGTCAAAACAGCCATTTTAAATCAGCAAGCAAGCCATCAAGCGATTCTGATGATCAATCAACGACAATTATTTCAAGTTATTCTGGTGGTCAAGTAACTCTGAAAGATGTAAATTTTGAAATTGAAAAACTCGTTGCAAAAAATGAAAAACTTAAAGGTTTAACTTTTGACAAACTTAATCAAGAACAAAAAGAGACATTAATCAAAGAAGTTATCATCAAAGAAATAGCCTTTAAAGAAGCTAAAAAAAGGAAACTCGATAGAGACAAGGATTATCAAGAAGCGCTTAGGAATTTTGAATTAGAATTACTAAGACAAAAACTTATCTTTGAAATAGCAAAAGAAGCTAGTGATGAAATAAATGTTAAGAAAAATTATGATGAATTAGTTGCAAAACTTAAAGATAAAAAAGATATCAGAATCAGCTATATTGCTGTAAAAAATTTGAAAGAAGCAGAAGCAATTTATCAAATTCTTGTAAAATATCCAAACTCATTTGCTTTACAGGCCAAAAGGAAATCACTTGATTTAGAAATTGCGAAGAAAGGTGGCGATTTAGGTTTTGTAATGGAAGATTCATTACCGTCTGAAATAGTCAAACAAATCAAAACAATAAATAAAGGTCAACTTTCCAAACCACTGCAACTCTCTAATGGCAAATGGGCAATAATTAAATTTGTAGATGAAAGACCGGCAGAAATTTTACCTTACGAAAAAGTCAAAGATGTGCTTACGCAAAATATCGCCAAAAAAGCAATTGAAGACTTTGTTTCGCAAAGTCTCAAGAAAGCGAAGATGAGTATTTTGATTAAAGAATAATTTTTTACCAAAACTTTTTTTTGTTAAATGATGAAAAGATTCTTAAATAAAATCAAATATAGCCTAGAAAGACTCGCCCTAACGATATTTTTATTGATGATTTTTAACCTACAAGTTTTCGCTCAAACCAATCAAGATGCAATCAATCAACAAGATTGGATAACGCGAAATCAGCAAAATATTTTAGAAGACAAAAAACGCCAACAAGAGTTTGATAATATTAGCAAAGAATATGAGCGTAAGAAAAAAGAGGAAATAAAAAAATCTCAGCCAGTGATTAGCGGTAAAATTTCAAAATGCGTTTTGATCAAAGAAATCAACCTTCTTGAAGCCAATTCACTTTCAATTTTTCGTCAAAGAAAAATTGTCGCGCCATTTATCGGCAAATGCATGAAGGCAGAAACTCTAGCTTCCGTTATCAAAGCAGTTAGCGATTATTATCAAAATAAAGGCTATGTCACAACTCAGCTCATGGTTCCAAAACAAAATTTACAAAGTGGAATTCTAGATCTTCAAATCATCGAAGGAAAAATTGAAAAAATTTCTTTAGACAAAGATCGTGTAATTGAAAAAATGCAAAAATTTACCGCCTTTGGTGACTCTGAAGGCGATGTTTTAAACCTAAATGACCTCAATCAAGGAATCTATCAAATCAATCGCCTACAATCAAATTCTGCGGTCATAAAAATTGAACCCGGTAGTAAAAGTGGTGAAAGCATTATAAAAATTTCTAACAACAAAAAATTCCCCGCTAAATTAACAGCGAGTAAAGATAATCTAGGCAATAAATTTACTGGCGTTCAACGCACCAACTTTTATGCAAATTTTGATAATTTGCTTTTTTTAAATGATAATCTCAACCTAAATTACAGCACCAATCTCCACGACAAAAATCAAATCAAAGACATAAAATCTTTCAGTAGCAGTCTTTCAATTCCGTTTAAATATAACACTTTAACCTATGATTTTTCTCACTCTAACTTTAAAGGTCAAAATTCAGGAATAAATGGGCCAACGACTCTAAGCGGTTTTTCGCAGGTCTCAAAAATTACTCTTGATCGCGTTTTAATAAATAGCGCAAAATTAAGATTTTCAGTCAACACTTCCCTTACTGATAAATCATCAGCGAGCTATCTAAACGCTGAAAAAATTTCTACCTCCGAAAGAAAACTCTCAATTCTTAATTTTGGTTTTACAATATCTTCTTACCTTGATAACAATACTAGTTTTTTCTTAAACCCTTCTTACTCAAGGGGTCTGAAGTTAATGAATGCAAAAAAAGATCAACCGAATTCTTTAAGCACAGCACCCAAAGCTCAGTTTGATACCTTCAAACTTTACGCCAATTTTTCTAAAAAATTTTCTTTGCCAAAAATTAATACTCCGTTAACTTTCGTTACTGAAATGAATGGTCAATACGCCAAACAAACACTTCTTGGATCCGAACAATTTTCGGTGGGTGGATATTATTCGGTTAGGGGATTTAGAGAAAATTATATCAATGGCGATTCTGGCTATAACCTCAGAAATAAAATTAACTTCAATCTTGGATCATTCATCGCTCCATTTATTAAAAATAAAGATGATAAGCAACTAGGATTCTTCAATAAAAATCTTGTCCATCTAAATAAATTTTCACTTGAGCCATTTTACGATTATGGCTATGTTAAAAATAAATATGTTGATGCTGGTGCCGATGGAAGACTTACAGGTGCTGGATTAAAAACGGTTTTTAGTAGTAGATATTTCAATGCCTCACTCACCTACTCCCAGGCGATCAATCATTCAAGATTAATCACCTCAAATTCAAAAGAAAAAAAATTAATTTACTTCGAAATCAGCACTTCATGTTGCTGAAGAAGAATAAAAATAACCGCTTAATTTTAAGCTTAAAATAATTTAATTTATGAACCAAAAAATAAGTAAAAAAGAGAGTTTTGAAAAAATTTCATCTCCAAATAAAATGAAAAATACAAACAAAATAATCAAAAAATTTTCTGCGAGCAAAATAATCAAAAATTTCTCTGCGAGCAAAATAATCAACAATTTTTTGAAGATATATCAAGCTGATATTTCCTGCTTTTTTCCAGCGCTAAAATTTAAAGGAATATAAAATATTTCCATGAAATTTTTTTTGAAAATAATAAAATTTACCAAAAACTTCGTAAGGTCCTTTGCGATCATCTCCTTGATATTAGAGCAGTTCATCTTTGTCTTTACTGCTACCGCTCAAACTCTTTCAATTACTCCTGATGGTTCAACCAATACTCAAATTTCGCAAACTGCTTCAGGAATTGATCAAATAAATATTGCAACTCCCAACGCCAATGGAATTAGTCATAATAAATTTACTGACTATAACGTTAACGCTAGTGGTCAGATCATTAACAATTTTTCTGGTAAAAATTCTGCAGAAATTGCCGCTGGTTTGGGCGCAACTTCTGTAACTCAAACTCAGATTGCTGGACTTGTAACAACGAATGGTAATCTTAATCTTTCAGGAAGCGCTAAAGTAATTCTTAACGAAGTCACTTCTGGGAACATTTCGCAACTTTTAGGTTATACGGAAATTGCTGGCACAAAAGCCGATTTAATTTTGGCGAATCCAAATGGAATCGCTTGCAAATCTTGCGGATTCATTAATACCGCAAAGCTTTTGATGATAGCTGGAAATAGTAATTTTGATGCGCATAATAATCTTGGCTTTAACTTAAAAGAACAGACCTTACCAAATCTTTATGTTCCTTTAATTACTATTGATGGCCTTGGGCTTGATGTCACTAGAACTAGCGGAACCGAAATTATCGCATCTTCGGTTAAACTTTTGTCACAAATTTATGGAAGCGATAGCAATTCTTTAGGAATAAAAACTGGCGAAGGTTACGCGCAACAAGATCATTCGCGAGATTGGCAAATTAATCTAAACGATCAATTTAAGCAAGACGCAAAAATGAGCGAATCGAATGCAAACGATAAACCAGTTTTCGCCATTGATGCATCAGCTCTAGCGCAAATCCAAGCTGGTCAAATCTATTTAATTGCTACCAAGCAAGGTGTTGGTGTAAAGATGGAAAACGAAATTTTAGCATCATCTACTCTTACCCTTGATGCCAATGGCGATATTTATTACAAAAGCATTTCCGTTGGCGATACCGCAAATATAAGATCCAGTGGAGCGATTCAAACCATTGATTCCAACTCTTCAATTTCTGCACCATCAATCAATATTTCCGCAAATAATTTTAATAATTCTGGTTTGATTTTAGCTGAAAATTTAAATATTTACGATAGCGAAAATTTTAACAATTCAGGAAATCTTAAAGCTCTAAATCTCAATCTCTCAAACATCGCCAACCTCAATAATTCTGGAAATATTTTTGGACAAAATTCACTCGGCATTTCTGGCGAAAATTTAACTAATAATTCTTCAGGAAATATTTACTCGCCAGTTGATTACACGATTGCTCTTAATGGCCTTTTGATCAACTCTGGCTTAATTACTTCGGCAAATAATTTAACATTAAATTCAAATCAATTAAACAATTCTGGAGAAATTTCAGCACAAAATAATCTTAATTTTTCAATTGCAAATTCGGCAATTAATTCAAGAAATTTAATTGCCAAAAATACTTTTAATCTTAGCGCTAATTCGCTTACAAATTCTGGTGCAACACAAAGCGATGGGAGTTCGACATTTAATCTCTCTTCGTTAAATAATCAAAAAGATAGCACAATTTATTCGGGAGAATCTCTAAATTTTAATATTGCAACTACCTTAAAAAACTCTGGTAAAATTTCTACTTCAAATGATCTAAAAATTACTGGAAATTCAACGATCAGCAATTATTCAAAGATTCTTGCTAACGGCAATTTAACCATTTCTGCAAATAGTTTGAGAAGTGGTTCTTATGGAATGGTTTCACTTCTTGACGGAGTTTATGTTGATATAAATAGCCCTGATTTTGGCAATAATTCCGATGCGATAATTTCTTCTCGAGCTAAATCTTTAAATCTTTCTCTTAAAGCCAATTTACAAAATTTAGGCGAATTAAGTTCCGTTGATGCCCTAAGCATAAGCAGTCCTAGTTTTGCAAATTTTGGAAATATCATTGGCAATAATATTTTAAATCTTTCTGCTTCACTTAATTTTTTTAACGCTAGAAATATTGAAAGTAATCAAGATACAACAATCATCACTCCATATTTTTACAATTCGGGTTTTATCAATTCTTTTCAAAGCGCAATGATTGATGCTGATGAAATTTCAAATCAAAGTGGTGGCAAAATATTAACCACCAATGATCTAGCCCTTACTTCAACTTCACTAAACAATGATGGTTTAATTTCTTCGAGCAATAATTTAACATTAAATTCAAATCAATTAAATAATTCTGGGGAAATTTCTGCTCTAAATAATCTTGATTTTTTAATTACTAATTTACTAAACAATGATGGTTTAATTTCTTCGAGCAATAATTTAACATTAAATTCAAATCAATTAAATAATTCTGGGGAAATTATTGTCAGCAATGCCAATAATGCCAATAATGCCGATAATGCCGATAATGATTTTAATTTTAATTTAAATTTAACTAATAACCTCACCAACTCAGGAATTTTAAGCTCTCTTGGCAATTTTAACATTAATAGTAATTCCAATATCACCAATGATAATCAAATCCTAAGCAAGGGAAATCTAAATATTTTTGTACAAAATTTAACCAATAATTATTTGATCCAATCAAATAAAAATCTGACTTTGAATTTAGATAGTTTAACTAATAACAATAACATAATTTCTGGCGATGAGTTTAATATTTTAGCGATAAAAGATGTTACAAATTCTGGTTTTCTTGAGAGTCTCAAGGGATTTAATATCACCGCCGAAAATGTTTCTAATACTGGATCTGCATTAATTTTAGCTAATAATAATTTAACAATTAGTGCATCAATCATCGATAATCAAAACACTAAACCATTAACTTCAATTATCACTTCAGGAATTGTTTCAAAAGACGGTGACATAAATCTTTTTACCGATGATTTAAAAAATAATTCGGGTTTGGTTTTTGGTAAATCAACTTCAGTTTCAGCGCTTGAAGCAAGGAAAGTCAATCTTTACAATAGTTTTGGTGCATTTATCTCAACCATAGAAATTAGTTTAGATCTTGGCGATATTGACTATATTCTTACGGGAGATGTAAGTGCACAAAATATCGATATCACTGCCAATAATATCATTAATCAAGGTCATGTTATTGCTTTGGATTTTATCAAACTAAACGCTACGGGAAATAGTGGAATTGCAGGAAGTGGTAATATCACTAATGGTTTTGCAAATGGCGATAATTCCAATATTTTACTTGCTTCGGGAACTTACTTAAACTTAATTGCCAAAAATAATATCGATAATTACGCAACAATTTTAGGAACCACAGATACTACTCTCACAGCTACTTACGGCAATATCAATAATTACAATAATGGAGTAATTTCTGCTGGATACCAAACCGCAACTTTAAACGCATTAAACGGATCATTCAATAATACGAAGAAAAATTCTATTTTTACTTCCGATAATAACGCAATATTGAATGTTAAAGACCTAAATAATTTCGGGGAAATTTCCATAGCAAATGA
>CAILUF010000097.1 GCA_903837365.1 uncultured Alphaproteobacteria bacterium
GGGCACTTAGCAGAATCAATGATCAACTCATTAAAAATGAACAGCAAAAATTTATCGAATATTTTAAAAAAATTAATAAAGAAATTATTATTTTATTGATTGGTGGCAATTCCAAAGATAGTTTTTATAATCCAATTTCTATTAAAAATTTATGCCAGCAAATTTCAACAATAGCAAATAACATGAATTGTTTTTTAGTTGTTTTTAACAGTCCACGAACCAGTTTAGAAATTAACCAAATAATTTCACAAAATCTAAATTGCGATCATGTATTTTATGAATTTCAAAAAATTAAAGATAACAATCCCTACATTGCCAGCCTTGGCTTTGGATCTTATTTTGTAGTTACCGGCGATTCTGTATCAATGATTTCAGAATGTTGTTCAACTGGAAAACCAGTTTTCATTTTTGATGACGAAAAAATTTCTTCTCCAAAACATCGCATTTTTCATCAACAACTTTTTAAAAATAAATATGCAGTTTCATTTTCAAATACAATAACTTTTTTTAGCAGAAATTCCTTTCCAAAACTTCAAGAAGCAAAAAGAATCCTATCCTTAATTCACCCTAAATTTTAGTTGATAAACTATACTATCTATTTTATTATTTTTTTACTTAAAAACCTCAAGTAAAATTTGATCTTAATTTGTGCCATTAAATAAATTTTTAAACAAAATAAATAAAATTTTTATTTTAAAAAATGCACTACTTCTTGTTGCCTTATTTTTAATTTTTTCTTGCTCAGATGAGGGTTGCGTCGAAGCTGATGATTTTGGAGATATGAATTCGCAAACCATTACGGTTTACTCGAATGTTGTTCAAAATTCTTGCGATTATGATTCGAGCGTATCTTTTGAAAAACAAAAAAGCATAGTGCTTGTATCCTGCCTTACTACATCTAGCCAATCTATTACAGGATCGGACGGAACAACAACATACAGTTCAACAACTGGTTGCGCTGGTATAACAAATCTTGCGGCTCAAGAATTTTGTAGATTAAAATGTATCAGCGATTGTCAAGAGCAATTTTCAGGAAATGGCACATCTCAACCCTCTTGGGTATCAACAAAACCAAGATTAAAAAATTCCAGTATTGGCGTAAATATTTCTCCAAACTCTGAAATTACTATTACCGCCAAAGGCTCGATAGCATTAGGTAAAGATATTGATCTATCTAGTAAATTTGTAAAATTTAACGAGATAATGCCTAACTCTTACGGCGATTCATCTTTCTTATCTCAATCAGCTCTTGATGTTGGGAATGGTCAATCAATTTCATTAAAATTTTCTAAAAGCTCTAACGCCACCGTAGAAGGTCCCTCATCTCCTTTAAATGACGACATTAATTTTACCAGAAGATTAGTCGCTTATGTAGTACCTCACCCCATCTTTTACAAATATAATTATTCTGAAAACAACCCAACTAATGCCGTGATTAATGCTCCCCTATCGCCACGCTTTAATGGCTGGAAATGTGTTTATGCATCAACTAATCTTACTGAATCTTCATGTAGTTCTAACGATGATAATTATTCATCAGATCCTAATCCAATAGTCTCTACTGATTTATATCCAAATGCTAATGACGCACTTTCATCATTAAGTTTTGATGTAAGTTCAAGTGCTAAAAAAATTATTGATTATGGTGGTTTTATTAGATGGAATAATGATAAAGTAAATAACTATTCCTACAATCCATTCCTCAATACTAATTGTAACGATACTGGAATTTGCTATTCACTTCCTGATTCAAAAGAAGGAATAATTGTTGGCGATATTTCAAGCGATTTTGCATATTACAATAACGATGGCAGTGCCAAAGAATTATCATTCAAAATGCTTGGATCTTTCTGCCCAACCCTAACAATCTCAAGATTATCAGTCTTTGATAAAACAAATCGAGAAATTTATTACATCAATAATTTTCAAATTAATAGTTCATATTCATCAAATAAAATTCCATTTAACCAAGGCTATAAATTAATATTAACTTCAAATTTAGCCAATTACAATACGGCCAATTGTGGAAAATTTTTAGCAATGAGAATGCTTAAATATCAAGATATTCTTGTAAATCGTTCAGGATTTGTTTCTTTAAGAATTGTTGATAATAACACTGCTCAATCAAACTCTCCATCTTGTAATATTTCGGCAAGAATTATTAATCCCAACGGTATTCATAATGTAATCAACGATTCATCAACCTTGATTGATAATCAAATTTATCAATCAAATAGCTCGGCCATGAATTTAATTGTTCCGCCATCCGGAATAACAGTTAATGTTAACAATTCATATTATGGGACCGTTACTCTAAATTCAGATGGAACAAATTTTTTAACAGGAAATACCAACTGCTTTCAAAATATCAATTCAATCGTTAATGACACTTACGTTAACTGCATTACCAATGGCCAAGCTACATGCGCTTTGAGCAATAGCGATGCAAGACTCAATTCATTAAATTTATGTTCAACTGGAAATGGCAGTGATGGATCTAAAAATACTAATCCTTCCGGAGGTGGAACTGGTGGCGGAGGTGGAGGTAATGATCATGGTCAGAGTTTTAGTTTAGATTCAACTGGCTTTGGAAAAGGTGCTCAATCAGGTAGTTCATATTTTAGCGATTATTATAACCAAGCAAAACCAACTGCAAGCACAATATCTTTAAATGGCAGTGGAGGAATTGGCGGATTTGACGCTCAAAACGGCCAAGTAAAAATTTATAATTGCGATGCCTCTGCAAGTTGCACCCCGACAGTTTTTGATTATAATTCATCAACTTCATACTACGATTACAACGTTCCAGCCAGTGGCACAATTAGATATGAAATTGTTGGAGGTGGCGGAGGTGGAGGTGGAAATAATTGTGGAACAGCATCGCAAACTTCAGGTGCAACAGGTGCAAATTCAATAAAATTTAGCGGAGTTTTTAAAAATGTCTCAGCTTCAAAAACTAGTCGATTAAGAATTTACATTGGAGGTGGTGGATCAGCCGGATATTCAAATTGCAGTAATTCAAATTATATCAATAAAGTTGCATATAATAATGGCTTTTCCTCAACGTCACAAAATATTTCTCTGAGTGCTGATGCATCACAAAATATCAGTAAAATTATTTTTGCAAGTTACGGATATCCAGTCATAAAAAACAGAAGCACGCAAACTACATTGGCAAGCGATGCCAGCAAATTCGAAATTAATCCATTTTGTCATTCGAGAGCTTCTAA
>CAILUF010000098.1 GCA_903837365.1 uncultured Alphaproteobacteria bacterium
CATCGGCAGTAATTGTTGCACATTTTATACCAACCTGCACTTCTTTGATAGCATTGCCTGCATCAATGGTAATTTGATCATTTGAAGCATCACGATTTTGAATTGATAAATCAAAATATTTAATATTTAAATCAACATATGGCATAATTAAATGCTCTTTAATCATATGCCACAGGATGCGAGCCATTTCATCGCCATCAATTTCGACAATTGGATTTTTTACAATAATTTTTTTCATAATTTTTATTTTAATTTTTAAAATTCGTTTAAAATTCGTTTAATATATTTTTTAAAAGTGCGATTTAATTAACAAAAAATCAATGAAATTTTTTCATTAATAATTTTAATTAACAGTTTTATCTTCGATAGTAATTTCATCATTTTCATCATTATCATTTGCGTGAAGTCGAGGATTGGCATTTCTTGGCAAATTGGCGATCTAAACCAACCACTTGAGATTGAATTAGAGCCTAAAGGTTTCTCGAGTGTTTTTATAAATTTAAGTGTTAAGCCCTTAAAGCCTCAAAGCTAGAACCCCAAAGATTGATTTGCCAAGGTTGCTAAAGTTGATTTGCGAAGATTGCTAAGGTTACCAAGATTGATTTGCTCGAGCTTGAGATCTGACAAGTTGCGCTGAAGGAGATAAAGGCAAAGGAAGCGGTATTCTTTGCTCAATTAAAGATTGCAATTTAGTTAAAAATGAAAGTTTTAACGCAGTTGCCATTCCTTCTCTTGTATCTGGATCTGGATTTGGATTTGCCGTGATAAAATTCTCTAACATTTTCTTAGTTTTATCATCAATTTTACAATTATTTTCGACTAGAAATTTAATTGTTTTACCAGAAGTTATATTGATGATATCTGTCCTATAATTAGCATCATCTGGCCTAAAATTATCAAGTGTATATGAAGTAAGAAAATTTTCAGTAGGCAATTCTAAAAAATTTTTTAAATATATATCTATCGACTTATCTCCAGCTGAATTTTGATGATTTAGATCAGCTCCTTTATCCAAAAAAAATTTAGCACATTCTAGATTTTTACTATCTTTAACCGCAAGAGTAAATAACTCATTTAATTCCTTATTGGATATCGTTAAACATGAAGCTGGAGAACATCCCTGAGCTTTAGGAAATAAATTCTCATACATGCATTTTATACATTCTAAATTGCTTAATTGAATAGCTTCTTTTAACAAAATTTTATCTCTGCCTGAAAGTTTAGTTTTTATTTTTTCTAGCGTTGAGCGATTTTTATATATTTTTTCAAAAAATGATTTTGAGTCTTGAATCAAAATAGCATTTCTACAAAGATCATAACCTTCTTTATCTTTAATTTTCAAATCTGCGCCAGCTCTAGTTAATGAATCAATCATCTTAAGTTTATTTTCCGAAGAAGAGCGAAAATTTTTACAAACAATAACTATTGGTAGATTACCACTAGAATCTCTTAAATTTGGATTAGCTCTTTTATCGCGAGGAATATCTTCGCTATTTAGAAGATATTCAACAATTTCTTCAAAGCCATTTTTACAAGCTAGATGTAATAGATTTTTAGTATGTGATATTAAATCATGTTGATAATTTACATTTATTTGAATAATAGAATCGGGGTTTTTTGCAAATATTATTTTTAATATTTCTAGAGCTTTTGATTGATCTTCAATTTTTTTCAATATAAAATTAGCCAAAGGCAATACACCGAATAAAAGGCTTAAATCAGCACCTTTTTGTATCAAAGCTGAAGCGATTTCGGTTTGTTTAGTTTCTAGGGCAAGTTGTAATAGAGATTTTCTGTTTTGCGGATCAAATGCATTGACATTGGCACCTTTTTGTATCAAAGCTAAAGCGATTTCGGTTTGTTTAGTTTCTAGGGCAAGTTGTAATAGAGATTTTCTGTTTTGTGGATCAAATGCATTGACATTAGCACCATTTTCAATCAAGACTAAAGCGATTTCGATTTTTTTAAATATCATTGCGCTCATATATAATTCATCAGGAATTAAAGGCATTTTTTTTAGAAATTTTTTCAAAATTTCAATTTTTTCTATTGCAATTAAATTTTTACAGCACCGAGTAAGTACACCATTAAAAAAAATTTTATTAACATCGCTAGCATGATTATTTTGCTTAGAAGCTTCTTCGAGCAATGCAACAGTCATATCATCATTTTTATTAGAAAATATCGACATTTCTAAAATGGTTTTATCTGATCTAGGCAAAAAAGAACCATAGATTAACGGCTTCATATCCACACCTCTATTAATCGCCGACAAAAGTAATTTTACATTATCGGACCCATAAGCATAAAGTAAAATTTTATTAATAGATTCGTCGGTAATTTTTTTATCATCACCAATAAATAATTGATCATCATCAAGCAAAGCTTGCAATAAATGATGATTTTTTTTTGGGATAATTATTTCAACAATTAATTCAAAATTCACATATTGACCAATTATCTTCAAAGCATTAAGATGATTAAAATTAGTCGCATATTCAATGTATCTGGAAGGATCATCACCACGCAATATTACTCCCGAAAGTAAAAAGCTTTTATATTTTTCATATGAAAGATAAAAATCTGAAAAATTTTTTCTGTATTTCTCATCTTTTTTTGCACTAATATAATCAATGATTCTTCTGGTATCGAATCCTTCTTGTTTAAGATCCCGAGGGATTGAATCAAAATATACATCGAGAAATGATTTAATCACTTGACCATCTTCGCCAATTTGTGCAGGATTTTTTTCTGCTAATTTATTCAACAACATTAAGAAAAAAACTGGATCTGAATCTTTAAAATCTCTTGCCAAAAGATGAAGAAATAAAATTCCAGCTTCAATTTTATTTACACGATCTTCATCAGTTTGATCTGGCATTAATAATGCAATTAAATTATCAATTTTTAAATGATCAAGAAAATGGTGATTTGCATCGCAATAAATATCCAAGCCATTCAAATGCCTCAAACTATCTGTGTAAATTTGCTGATAATCATAATAAATTTCAGGAAATTCTTTTAAAAGTTTAGCCTCCAATACTTCTCTAATTTCAACTTGAGATTTAAAGTTATCGGGAACAATTAAATCATAATCTATATCGGCATCATCCTTGAATAAAGCAGTCATTTCAAAATCAATTAATAACTTTAAACTAACCTGTTCGTAAATATTTTTAAGCTCATCATAATTCCTAGTATTTGATAATTCTAAACAATATTTATTAAGTTCTTTAGAAATATTTTCGGCAATTTTTATTGTAAAGTTTTTTAAAAATTCACGAATATCATGGATTGATATATCGATATCTGGGGAATAAAAATAAAAATCATTAATTTTTTTTAATGATAAAAGTGAAATAACATGATCTATGAGGTGAACGGCATTAACTTGGGTTACCATTTTATTAAAATGAAATACAGCCTCTTGAGTAGTTTCATCAATGGCTAATTCGTATAATTGCTTTTCAATAAGAGCTTGATTCGCCATATTCAATCTTGCCAGAGTTCCAGGAAGACAAACAAAATCAATATCAGTTGTAATTTCATCATCATTCAAACCCGTTAATCGATTAAGCCTAGTTTTAACATATTGATGACCCGGGAAAATTCCCAAATTATTAATAATTTTTTCTTGAATAATCGCTTTGTTTGCAGGATTTGATTCTTCAATGATATTAGCGAGAGTAAGATTGTGAATAATATAACTTTTCATCAAATCAATTAGAGCGATATCTTTTTTATCGCGAAGGCTTTCAAAAAATTTACTGGAATCCAAGCGCAGTAAATTTTGGGTGATATCCATAACATCAGCATTAGCAGGAAATGCTAGGTCGAAATAATTAGCGATCGCAATAAAAGTTTCTTTTATTATCCCAGAAGTTATTTGAGGATCATCAGCGTTAACACCATCCCAAAAATGAAATTTATTAACTAATTTTTTTATACAATCATTGCGAGCAAAATCAACGGATTGAATAGCATCAAAATCTAGTGATGAGGTAATTTTTTGACTATTAATTCTAGAGGAAAGAGATTTTAGTAATATAGTCATAATCTTAGCATTTATAATTTACATAACAA
>CAILUF010000099.1 GCA_903837365.1 uncultured Alphaproteobacteria bacterium
GAAAAAAACATTTTTTTATAAATATATTATAGCGACATTTTTATGCGCAGTCATTTCTAATTCAGCCTTCGCTGAGCAAAAATTTTATGCTGGTCTGGATTTAACTGGACAAAGTTTGAGCTTAAAAAAACAAAGCGATCCAGATTTGAGAATACAGGATATAGATAGTTTTTATGATACCACTTCGGGCGGTGCTTCAATTTTTGCGGGGATAGATTTTACCGATAAAAACTTTAAATTAGAATCATTTTTCACGGTATTAGAAGGTAATTCTAAAACATCATCTACAGTTTACCAAGGCAGCGGCGTTGAAAATAAATCCAAAATTAACACTCAGATTTTTGGTGTAGACATTAAACCTTATAAAAAATTTACAGAAAAAACTTCAGGTTATTTAATTGCTGGATTAAACTATGTCAAAATCGATATTAAGGAAGTAGCTTATTTTCCCGCAGATAATGAAACTTATCGCAAGTCTCAGCATGTTCATAAAATCGCCCCTTCAGCTGGGATTGGAATTGAGCATGTTATATTGCCAAATCTTTCACTGCGTGGTCAAGTAAAATATGTTTATTTAAATGCAGCTGTGAATGAGGATAAATCGGGAGCGATTAATAAAATTAAATATTCTGTTTTAACAAATATTGGTTTAAGCTACAACTTCTAAGTTAATTAGTTTTTTAAGCTTGTTAGTTTTAAGATTATATTTCTAAAATTTTGTTCAAAATTTTAAGAGAAAAGAGAGGATGTTAAAGACATCCTCTCTTTTTATTTTTTGGCAAAAAGATATTGGAATATTAAGCAAAAAATATGACAATTTTATAAGTTGTAAAATTATTATCATAAAATTTATTATGAATTCGAGGAAATTTCTAGTCTTAACTTGCTTGGCGAGAAACCGCTTCTAAAGATTTCAAAAATTAAATAAAGCTTCGAGCATGTATCTGTGATCTTAATTTTTTGTGCACCTTCAAATTTACCTGAAATTAAAAAGTTTTTTACTCTAACTCCATTCAAAAAAGATGTAAGGATTTTATGCGCAAGCTTGCGTGAGGTTTTTTTTAAATCTTTAGTGGCGAGAGAAAATGAGGGAGGTGATTCATTCAGAATGCTTCACGTAATTATCAAAAATTTAAAGTAGTGCGGTTGCAAATTTATTTGTTAAGAATTTTATAAATTAAGTTTTATTTTTTTATAAAAATTTTTAAAGGTCGGTTGTGTTTTTGCAATGAGCTTGCATGGCTTACGGTTATGTGCATTTGAGTTGATTTTTTTTAATGATTTTTATCGTGTGGGAATTTTACGGTTTTGGGTTTAGTGGGTCTGCGTTTGAGGTTGGTGCCGTTGCGTTAGCACGGCTTGAAACAACATCCCGTTGCGTTAGCACGGCTTAAAAAAACATCCCGTTGCGTTAGCACGGCTTAAAAAAACATCCCGCTTGAAGTAAGCGCGATTTTAAAATATTTTTAGCGTGATATTACAATATTACGTTATTTTTAGTAAGGGATAAATATTAAATTTCAGATAATTTGGTGAAGCGTAAACATCTCAGGAAGTAACGTTTTTCATAGTTGGATTTGTTTTTAGGCCTTACATCCCTACATTTAGTAAAAACACTCATCAAACTTACGGACTTCATCACCCCCCCCTTGAGGGCTCTTCGCGTTCAAAAAAAAGCCTAAACGGCTTTTTTTAGCGAAGAGCGGGATCAGGAGCGGATGCGACGCAATCCCTGGCGTGAATCTTTTTCAAAGAAAAAGATGAAACGTTTAAAAGCAAAAAAA
>CAILUF010000100.1 GCA_903837365.1 uncultured Alphaproteobacteria bacterium
AAGAAGTTTGATTTAAAAAAATAGATGAATAAATTATTGAAATTTACATTTTTAATTTTAGCTATTAACCATTGTTTAATGCAATCGGGTATTGCACAAACTGATTCAATGAATTATTTTTTAGAAAAAAGAAAAAATGATATCGAACCTTTTGATAGCTCAAAAGTTAAGATTGATTTAGAATCACTTGGTCTAGATGATTTGGATGGTAATAAAAAAGATTTAAAAAAAGAAAAATCCACAATAATCAATAATAATGAATCAAAATCACCAAAAACTATCATAAATAATAAATCATTAGGAAATTCTCCTGAAATTCCCAATCGTCCAGTCCTAAATCCTGATCTTAAAATTGAAAATAAAAATATTTTACCTCAAGATAATATCGTCAAAAAAATTGAAGAAAATAAAATTAATGAAGCGCTAAAAAAATCTAAGCCAATTGAGGAAGTTGAAAAAAAAATACCAGAAAAGAAAATTACCGCAACTTCTAAAACCTCTAAAATTAATCGCTATAAAGTTATCAATGAAAAGAAAAAAAAGAAATTATCAACTCGATTAAAACTAGAAAAGAGTAAGTCAAAACACATCAAAAAACAAAATGTAAAAGATGAAGAGGATGCGCAATCAAAGGAAATATTTGATTCAAAATTAGATGAAAATAACTCGTCACCCCTCAAAGAAAAGCCGAAAGATATTCAAAAAAGAATTCGCACTAAAAATGAAATTTTAAATGAATTAAGAAGAATTTATCTTGGCGATGAGCGCGATGAAAAAATTCAACGTCTTCAACAAATTGATGATGATTTTATTGACAATGAAATTATTCTTCCCAAGTCAAAAGATCTTTCTAAATTTTCAATTGATGAGCTTCCAGCCTTTCCAATTCTGAGTCAAAGCCGAACTGAAGATAATTTTCATATTCCATTTATTTTAACTCCCAAACAAAAAATTAACATGTTATTTGAGGCAGTTAATGATGGCGATGTTTTACGATTTATTGAAATTTTTAAACAAGTACAAAATCCTAATATCCAAAATGAATTTGGCGATACAATTTTAACAAATACAATTTTATCAAAAAAATATTCAATAATGGCTGAAATTTTAGCTAAAGGTGCGGATCCAGATCTACCAAATCGTCTTGGCTTTTCACCTCTCGAAATTGCTATTGAACTTCTTGATTTTACAGCGTTAAAAATTTTGATTGAAAATCTTGCCAATATCAATTCGATCGATCGTTTTGGTCGAACATATCTAATGCATGCTTCTCGAGTTGGATTTTTACCTGCGGTGGATTTGTTTGTTAAAAATGGTATCGATATAAACGCTGTTGATAATGATGGTTTTAGTGCACTTTCGATTGCCTATCGTCATAAAAAAGAAGTTATAGTCCAATATCTTATCAAGCATGGAGCTAAGCAGTGGATTGAACGAAAGCATATGCCAGAAAAACAAAAATTAATACAAGAGTTGGATAATCGCTGGAAGAGGTAAAAAAATAATTATAAACAAGATATGTTTTAAATAAATAAAACATAAAGTATTATTTGAATCTAATCTAATTTTTATATGTTTTATTGAAAAATTTATTTAGCTAAATTTTAACTTTTCATTTTTTACAATTCTCATTTTTGATCAAAAAGAAATTTTACAGCAATTTTGTTTGAGATTGTCACCTTCCATTGCTATTTTCATTAGGAATATAAATCATAAAAATAATATTTCTAAATTGCGTTTATCAAGCCAAGTAAATAAAGGATCGCCAATAAAATGTATTTTGCTAAAACAAAATGCAATCCTAATTTTATTTGCGATTTTTTTATTTCTTTTTTTAAATTATAAAAATTTACTAGCGCAAGAGAATTTTGAAGTGATAGAAAATGAAGAAAGTGCAAAAAAAATAAATAAGACAGAAAAAACATCTCGTAAAATTATTAAAAAAATATTGCAAGAATCTAACAAAAAAGATGGCGATAGCGCAGATACAGCATCTTCAAATAATGGCTCAATATCATCGCCAAATATCTATGATTACAGTCAAGATGACGTAGCTGGAATAAATTCATTGATGATGGCCGTTAATAATAATGATATCGCTGGAGTAACTTTTTACAGCAAGGCAGGGAGCGCATTAATAAATCAAAAAAATATCGGTGGAGCAACTCCACTTCATATTGCTTCACGTGAAGGTTATTATGAAATTGCTAAAATTCTTATCGATAACGGAGCAGATTTTAATCTTACTGACAATGAAGGTTGGACACCGTTAATGCGTGCAAATATTAATGCCCATGATGACGTAGTTTTGTTGTTAGTTACAAGAGGAGCGCAAGCTGGAATGTTAAATTACATGAATGAATCAGTGATTATGCATGCAACTTTATCCAATTGTGAAAAATGTTTAAACATCATGTTTGAAAAAATTAATTTTTTACAAAATTTTAGTTTAAAAACTCTTAAAGAGCAAATTACCGATTCTTTTATTATTTCACGCAATCGAGAAAATCCTAAAATACAAGGATTACTCGAGGCATTTCTTGATCGTCTAACAAAAGTAACGCCAGCGATAAGTAATGAAGAATTTAAGAAAAAAATGGCTCAGGATTCCGTTAATTCTACCAAGTCAAAAATTATCGAAGAGCTCATTAATAAAGATCAAAATAAAAATATTAAGAAAACAGCTGATAACTCCCAAGCATTACTTGTTGCTGATTTTATCGACAAGAATAATCAAGAAAAAAATATCGAAAAAAATAATAAAAAAGCTGAGATTGATAAAAAAATTCAAGCCAATGAAGCTAAAATTGATGCCAAAAGTGAGATAAAAATTAATGATCTCAAAAATTCGCTAAAATTAATTCCATCCAATATTACCCAAAACCCAGCAATAAATACTGTAAATTTAAATAGTTTAAATAATTCAAATACCAAAACTCAATCGTCAATAATTACTGATAATGATAATAATAATTCCAAATCTACGAAGTATATTTTTAAAAAAATTCAAGAAGATAATAAGCCATCAACAATCAATGATAGCAAGGTCTTCATTCTAAAACCACCTGCAAATATTGAAGATAATGCATCAAAAAATATTGATCATCAAAAGTTATTAGACGATTCAAATCAAAAGCCAAAATTTAAAATAATAAATGAATTAACTGAAAATAAAAATAATAATAAAAATAGCTACAAAGCAACAAAAAACAATAATTCCAAACAATTAATAGTAAAAACAATTAAATATAATGAAGAAAAAAAAGCCAATATTAATAGTCAAATTTCTAGCAAAATAAACAACGCCCAAAATAGTAAGTTGAATTCTGCAAATAATACCAAGAGTAATATTGATTCCAGCGCTGAAACCGTCAATAAAACTGTCGATAATTTATCAAATACTGATAAAAATGACAAGTCAGCTCTTATTCCAATTGTTGATGAAAATGTCAAAGCTCAACCAAAAAAATTCGTTATTGGTATCCTTCCTGATAATCAATAAAAATTATTATTAATGAAATTTTTCACGAAATTTTTCAACGCCATTTTGATTAAGAACAAATAATTAGTAACAGTCCTAAGCAATTAAATATTAATTTAAAATCTATAAATGACACGAAACGTGTCGATTGTATTTTCTAAGTCAAAACATAGTCACTTATTAATATTTAAGTTAGTTAAATTAAAACTTATTTTAATAAAATAAGTTTTATGTTAACCAAATCATCATCTAACTCATCATCGGATTTTAATCCTCAATTCAGCTATGCAAGACTTCATTTTCTTATAGCTTATCGCAATATAGACGATAGGAAAAAAATTAATAATATATTAAAATCCATTCCTCCAGAAAAATTATATGATGTTTTTAAAATTCAAGATTCTGCAAATAATAATCTGCTAGCAACTGCTTTTTTTTTAAATGATATCAGTATTTTTAGATCTCTTTTATTATTTTTATCTTCAACTCCCGATCTTCTTCAAGAGCTTTTAACTCAAGAGAATCAAGATGGTCATTCTATCCTTTTGCAAGCGATTTCACATAACAAAATAGAATTTGTTAAAGAAATTTTATCATCTTTTCTTTACGTAAATAATTTTGAAATTGTTAAAGAAATTTTATCGTCACTATCTTCTTCTCCAAAGCTTCTGCGAGGACTTTTAATTCAAGATAACCAAAAAATTTATTCTATTTTTCAGCAAATATTTTTAAGTGACAGAATGGAAATTGTTAAAGAAATTTTATCATCTTTATCTCTTTATCCCAGACTACTGCAAGAGTTTTTAATTCAGGAGAGTAAAGATGGCTATCCTAATTTTCAACTAGCGGTTTTTAATAGCAGAATAGAAATTGTTAAAGAAATTTTATCATCTCTATCTCCTTATCCCGTTATTTTGCAAGAGCTATTAATTCAAGAGAATATAAAAGGCTATTCTATTCTTAAAGAAGCGATTATAAATGATAGAACAGGCATTATTAAAGAAATTTTATTATCCCCGTCTCTTTCTCCTGATGTTCTTCGAGAGCTTTTAATACAAGGGGATGAATATGGCTATTCTATTCTTCAGCAAGCGGTTTTAAATGGGGGAATAGAAATTGTTAATGAAATTTTATCATCCTTATCGTCATTTCCCGATCTTCTTCAAGAAATTTTAGAACAAAAAAATAAATCTAATGAAACGGCAATATTTTGCGCTCTAAAAAGAATCATTAAAAAAAACGATCCAAATGATAAGATTCCTGATGAAATATTAAAAATAATAGTAAAAAAACAATTTGAAATTGATCTAGATGAGTCACAAAAGAAAGTATTAATTGAATATGCCAAGAACCTTATATTGCTCAATTTAATGACCTTAGAACAATTTGGATTTATTAATAAAAAATTAGTTAAAATTTTAGACGAGAAAATATCATCTAGTGAATCATTAAGTTCAAATCCAATTTCACAAATTTATCAACAACAGCTAATAAAAATTAATAGTAATGAACCAATAATAATTAAAGATAATAAATCTCTTTATCTATATAGAGCTGAAGTGCAAGAGCATCATGCATGTCTAGTTTTTTGCGTTGATAATGAAACTAAAAAATTATTATCGATAAATTATTGTGATGGAAATTTATACGATAAACTAGGGGATAGAAGATTTAATAGTTGGACGCGAAGATCATTTGGAGTTAGACAGCTAGAACCTGAAGATCATATTACTTTTTCAGCAGAATTTGTAAAAAAAATAATAGATGAGAATTTTAAGAAGAATATCGAAGAGTTAAAACTCCCTCTTTGTGTTGATGGTAAAGAAATTAATATTAAAAAAAGAACAGATTGCATTGACATAAAACCTCAATCAAGAGGAAATTGTACATTAAAAACTTCAAATATTTTAGCTCGTTATTTATTTCTTATGGTAATGAACAAGGATTATCATCAATATTATGAAGAATTTAAACAAGATCTTAGAAAAGAAGTTATTAATGCTATACCGAAATGTTATGAAGAGATTGATAAACTAATTGGTACAAAAGTTGCCAATCATTTAATGATTAAAGAAAATATGCAAAAACTTGCTGATAGTAAATTTGGAAGAAAGCAACATTTGGAATTTAAAAAAGCATTAAAATATTTTGAGGATCATAATCTTAAGCAAATTGGGGATGAAGATCTAGTAATGTCATCAAAAACTAATCCTGACATTAAGCAAGAACCGCATAGATTACCGATCCCAGTTTCTATGCCAAGTCCTAAAATTAAAGCAAATTGTATTAATAGTTTAATAGCGATGGTGAAATCAAAGATATCCCCAAAAAATCAAGGTAAAAATACATAAATCAGAATAATTTAGTGGTTGATTTCAATAACCTGAAGTTCGTAAAGCATTGATATTTTTGCTAATTTTTTATTTCTAGGAAGGATTGGTTGCGCTTACTCCCCTACAATTTTTTCAATCGTCTCGAAGCTCTCGGGCTATGGCTCCCCCCTTGAGGGCTCTTCGCGTTCAAAAAAAAGCCTAAACGGCTTTTTTTAGCGAAGAGCGGGATCAGGAGCGGATGCGACGCAATCCCTGGCGTGAATCTTTTTCAAAGAAAAAGATGAAACGTTTAAAAGCAAAAAAA
>CAILUF010000101.1 GCA_903837365.1 uncultured Alphaproteobacteria bacterium
TATAAATGATTGCTTAAGTGATAAAGCTATTTTGGATTTGCATATTACGCTTGGTGGAGTTGAATGCGATATTTCAATTCCAAATACATGTTTTAATTGATTGATAAAATTTTGAGTATTGCTTTGATTTGGCGAAGAAGAGAGATGTTTTTTTGACTCAAGATTATTGGGATTTTCATTTCTTAATTCTAAATATTTACTCATCCTAAGTAGAGTTTCTTGATTAATTATTGATGATTGAATGCAATTTATTTTTCTTGCATCTCTAATCTTTTCTAGAACTTCTGCATTTGAATCGATTAATTTTTTAAGCATTATTATTTGAATTTCTTCGGGATATAATCGATCTTCATCTTTCATATTTTTTGGATTTGATTCTTTAAATATTTTTTCAAAAATAAATTCTACTTTATTATCTCTAAATTTAACGCTAAATAAAAAATTTGTAAAATTTTCTTCTTTATACTTTTTCTTGGAATCTCGACCTTCATAAGTCTTGAATGGGTAATGAATACTAAAGCTAGAATCATCATTTTTAGCAATTTTAGTATTTGCATAAACTGCTTCTTTTAAATTTTCTGCATCGCTTGTTATGCGAATATTAGTTCTTTGTTCGCGAATTTTTAAATCTAAAACTTCTTCATCTGTTTCATTAAGCTCATTACTTATTTCTCTAGTATTTTTAGCTATTTTATCAAAAGCTTCTTTTGTTAAATATTTCTCACTTTCTTGTTTGGTAATTATTTCAATTTCTCTTAAAGCTGATTCCAATTCATCTTCATCATCTCTAGTATTGCCAGTTGAATCTTCATCTAAATAACCCGATTTATCAATTAATTTTTTTAATTTATCTTCTTCTTGTTTTGTAAATTCTACTTCACCTTTTTCTAACATACTTTTAATCAAATCTAGTCTCCCAAAGATTTGCTGACGAGTTAACGAGTTAGTTTTTAATAAATCGCTAGCCGATAAAGTTTTGTCGTTTGTAAGCATAGTTAGTTACAATTAGTTATTAATTAACTATAACTACTATTTACAAACCAATTTAAACTCAACATTAAATAATCAAAAATCTCTAATGAATCCAAAATTAAATTTAGCTGATAATTAAAATGATTTTTTAAAAATTTACAATTTTATTTTCTGAAATTAAAAAATTTGCACTAATTCTGCGATGTTGGTTGTGTAGTGCTTAGAGCGTTGATTACATTGCATTTCCCAGTTGCGCTTTATTCCCTGAGTGGCGTAAAAAATACTATTTTTGGTGAAGGTCTGATTAATTTTTTCCATAGTTTGTTGAATGATTTCAGATTTTTTATCGCTTGGCAATTGATTAGAAAATAAATCATATTGTAAATAATTTTCATCAATTAAATCGATCAACATAATTCCAGCTTTTTTATAAGCATAGCCTTGAAGATAAATCTCATCGATAATTTTTATAGCGCATTTAATAATTTCAGAAACATTATTGGTTGGTTGATTAAAACTATAAGTTTTGCCTTGGCAATATTGATTTGTTGAAGAAAAAGGATTGGTACGAATGTAAACATAAATCGCTTGCGCTTTGGTTTTTTGAAAACGCATTTTTTGACAAGCGCGTACCGCATAATTACTGATTGCTTCGTGCAAATCACTTTTTAAAAATACGTTTCTGCCAAAAGATTTTGACGATAAAATATTTTTACGCGATTTAATTTCTTCTAGTGAGATGCAAGAAACTCCGCGCAATTCGTAAACAATTCTTTCGCCAATTACGCCAATAATTTTTCTAACTTGTTTTGGATCGGCATTACGCAATTCAAGTCCGCTAAAGATTCCAATCGAATTTAATTTGTGAGTTAAACCCTTACCAATTCCCCAGATATCTTCAATTTTAGTTTTCGCTAAAACCTTTAATTGCAACTCGAAATTACGCAAATCACAAACATGATTTATCGCCAAATTATCAATATTTTTTTTGGCAATATTTTTTTTGGCAATATTTTTTTTGGCAATTCTATTGGCAATTTTGGCAAGAGTTTTGGTTGGAGCAATGCCAATTGAGGTTGGAATTCCAAGCCATTTGTGGATTTTGAAACGAATATCTTCGCATAATTTAAAAATCTCTTCAAAGCCAATATTATCTAAACGTAAAAATGCCTCATCAATTGAATAAATTTCTAAATCAGGAATCATCATCGCTAGAGATTTCATGACGCGATTAGATATATCGCCGTAAAGCGTGTAATTAGAAGAAAAAACCGCTACTTTTTTTTGCTTAATTAATTCACGAAATTTAAAAAGAGGTGCACCCATTTCAATTCCCAAATCTTTAGCTTCATTGGAGCGAGCAATTATACAGCCATCATTATTTGATAAAACTACAATTGGTTTTTTTGCTAAATGTGGTTGAAAAATTCTTTCACAAGAGGCGTAAAAATTATTGCAATCAATTAAGGCAAATATTGAAGAATTAGACATAATTGTTTTTGTTTACAGTTATTGTTTTAAAACGATTATAGTTAAAAAATAATTTATTTAATACTTTATAATTTTTTTGTTAAAGTTTATGGATGACATTTGTAACAACTCCCCAAATCATATTTTCATTAAAATCGTGAATTTGGATTGGTTGATATTTTTTATTTTCAGGCATTAAAAACAAACCCAATTTATTCTTGCAAAACCTTTTAACTGTAAGTTCGCCATTAATTGAGGCAATAACGATATTATTATTTTTAACTTCCAAACTGCGATCAACAACTAAAATATCTTCGGGATTAATTCCGGCATTAATCATTGAATCACCAACTACTTTTACCAAAAATGTTGCGGTTGGATGTTTGATAAGATGTTTATTTAAGTCGATATTTTCGCAAATATAATCATCCGCAGGAGATGGAAATCCTGCACTTACAGCGCAATTATAAAATGGCAAATTATAACCTTTATTTTCGATATATTCACTAATTTTGCCAAGCAAGCTTATGGGAATGCGAAGTGGTTTAGTGGTTTCGCAATACTTACCTTGACCTTTGGGACGACCTGCGCCAATCCTACAACCGCCTCTAACCATTTATCTCCTAAATATTTCTTTGTTAAAATTAAAATAACCTTTTTAGATTAACGTACACAATTCAAAAACACAAATAATTTTTTCATAATTTAAAATCTCGTAACTAAATTTCTTAAATAATAACAACTTAAAATTAGCAAACCTAAAACATCTTATAATTCTTTAAATCAAAATTTAGTTAACTCTAATCATAAAAAATTTTTTTAATTTTAACTTAATTTAAAAATTTATGAGCAGAAATTTTGACAATGAAACAAATAGAAGTGAGCCATATAATTCAGGTTCTCGTAGAATGCGTCGTCGAATAGACGCAAACCAAGAAAATTCAGAAGATCGCTTTGGCGAATTAAGAAGAAATCCAGCGATACAAGCATCATCTGAGGTAGAATCTTTACCTCCAGAAATAACTAGCGATACCTCTCGATCTTCTCAACAAAAAACGTCAACACCCCAAAGAGATGTGGTTGCGCGTTACAGTGATGAGCAAGAATTAAAAATCAAAATAAAAAAAGAAACAGATATGGCAAGAAAAGATCTCGAAGATGAGCTAGATGCCCTACTAATGCCAGATCAACAAGACTTAGAAACGCAACCAAAGCAAACGCAAACTCATCGAAAAATACCTGAAGAAAATGAACTAAAAATATTTGCAGGTGATAGATTGTTGCCAGAAAAACGAGGTGGTGGTGTTGGCAGTAAAGGCAAAGGTGTTTACTGATAAAGTCTTCGATAAAGGGAGGTTGTAAAATTTAAAAAAGTTTAAAAGCAAATAATTTGTAACAAAAATTAAAATTTTTTTTAACAAAAAAATTCAAAAAAAAACAATATAAAAAAATAATATTTGTTATTGGAATTTTTTTTGAAACTAAACTTAGTTATTTTTAGTTTAACAAAAATAACTAAATCCGTTAATAATTAATAATAAAAAAATGACAAAAAAAACTAACGAACAAGGGTCACCTTCATTTAGAGATCCATTAGGCGAAACTCCGGCAGAAAATTATATGGCAAATAATCCAGATGATGTGCGTTCAAATGATGCGCGTTTAAATGATGGAGTTGCGCAAATTAATTCTACATTTATAAATGATCGCGCGAGAGCGGAAGGATCTGCTGGAAATTCTACGCAACAGGGATTAAGCAATGCGCCTTCTCGATTGATGCGTCCAAATTTAGATAGATTGCGTGAAAATAATCAAAATGCTGCTAATAGTTATTTTACGAGAGCAATTATGAGACTACCAAGTCAAAATCCAGATAGTCAGGAACAAGGAGTTGCAGGGCAAATACAAACAAGTAGTGGCGAAGGATCTCTTCAAAGAGTAAGTGGATTAAATGAACAAGTTCAAGTAACCCCAGAACAGCACCAAGAAGAAATGCAAAGACATAGACAACGAATTCAATCCCTAGAAGAAAGATCAAGACAATTTCAAGAAGAAATGCAAAGACAAAGACAGCAAATCGGTTCCTTGATGCTAGAAATCCAAGAACTTACTGGAAGTATTCATGAAAGAAGTGGTGAATCGGTGGCGGGGTCGAGAAGTGATCGACCGCAAACACCTTCGGAAACTCCTTTGCAAATTCCTCAAGATTTTTTTAGGGATCAAAATGGCTCTCCACTAATTCAATATGATGGAGGTCTTAATCGACATATAATGCCAAGTTTACCAATTAAAGGAGTGGATGGTGAATCTATTCCGCGCGCTCTTCATGAAGATGATGAACCAATATTAGAGAAAAGAAAGTATTTAGCGGAACAAAGGGAAGAGAGGGCAAAAAAACAAAGAAAAATCACGGAAGAATGGACATTGAGGTGGCAGTGGCAAAAAGATAAGGATAAGGACAAGGATAAAGATGAAGGAGGTGGTGGTCAAGGAATCTCAAATAGGTTACATCAAAGGGTAGGTAGAGGTGATGGTTCTGGAGGTGGCTACGGTCAAGGAGTGTAGTAGAATAAAGAAAGTAAAATAAAGAAAATTTAAAAATAAATATTTTGCAAATGCGTAAAATATTTATTTTTTAAAAAAATTTGACATAAATTTTGATTTTAAATTTTTAATCAATTTAAAATTTTGACTATTTGCGCAGACTCATAAAAAATTTTCCAAATAGTTTTTTAATCAGAATTTTTTTCCCTAATTTCTTCTAATTCAAGCCATCTATTTTCAAGCTTTTGAATTTCATTTTGATATTTAGATATTTCTAAATTTATATTGGCAAAATCGTTGGGGTTGTAGTTATCGCAGTTTTGTAGTTCTGCGCTTAATTGTGAAATATTTTGATTTAATTTAGTAATTTTTTCATTAATTTTTTCTTGCTCTAAAGCCATTTTGTAAGTAAAAATAATCGGCTGATTATTCAAAAAATTTTTATTTTTATCAATTTGCTTTTCCTTATTTTTAGAATCTTTAAGTGAAGTTTCGCGATTATCAAGGGCATTTATTTTTTGATGATTTTTTTGTTTAAATTCTAGGTAATCACTATATCCACCTAGGTGTTGATTGATAATGCCATTACCTTCAAAAGCCAAAATACTCGTCGCGATATTGTCCAAAAAATCACGATCGTGAGATACGACAATTAGCGTTCCTTGATAGGCTTCGAGATAATCTTGCAAAATGTCTAGAGTATCCATGTCGAGATCATTAGTTGGTTCGTCAAGAATTAAAAAGTTTCCAGGATTTGCTAAAGTTTTTGCTAAAAGTAAGCGATTTTGTTGACCACCGGAAAGTGTTGAAACTAAAGTCTCGCGCTCATCTGGACTAAAAGCGAAATCTTGAAGATATCCACAAATATGACGAGTTTTGCCATTTGGTAATTGCACATATTCACCACCGCTATCACATAAAATTTCTTGAATTGTTTTGAATGGCTGTATTGCACTGCGCAATTGATCGAAATAAGAAAATGAGATATCGCGAGCCATTTTTATTTTACCTGAAGTTGGCTTAATTTCGCTGATTAATAATTTTAAAAAAGTTGATTTACCTGCGCCATTTCTGCCAATAATGCCAATGCGTTCTTGTCTTAATATCTTTAAAGATAATTTATTAATTATAGTTAGTTTCTGTGAATTATTATCTATTTCGAAACTGACATTATTTAAATTCATAATCAATTGCGGAGAATCTTCCTCATATTCACTGACGTTAATTTTTATAGAATTTCGATTGGCATTAACAATTTTTCGTTGATTAGCAAGTTTAGTTTTTAGATCGCCAAGTAAGTGAAGTCTGCCAATATTTCTTTTGCGTCTTCCGGTTACTCCGGTCTGAAGCCATTGGCTTTCCATTTCAACTTTTTTTTGCAAATTTTCAAGTGATCTTTGTTCATGCTCAACAATATTTTGCGACCATTCATCGAAATTTTTATAGCCATGTTGATTGACTTTGATTTGTCCTGCGCGAATCCAAAAAACTTTATTGGAAATTTTTTCAAGAAATTTGCGATCGTGAGAAATTACGACCATTGCTCCATTGTAACTTTGTAAATAATTTTCGAGCCATTCGATAACTTCTAAATCAAGATGATTGGTTGGTTCATCGAGTAATAAAATATCAGGTTCTAAAGCTAAAGCAAATGCGAGGTGGACTCTTCGCGCTTGTCCTCCGGAGAGATTATGAGTAAGAGCGCTTTTGTCAATTTTAAGATTATCGCAAATGATATCGATAAGATATTTTTTTTGTTCATCAAGTTTTAAGCCTTGGCAAATAAATTCTTCAACTGAGATATTGCTGGGGAGTTTTTCGTTTTGTGTTAGATAGCCAAGAATTGAATTGGGCATTTGAAATCTATTGCCACAATCAAGTTCAAAACGATTGGCAATCGCATTCATTAGGGTTGTTTTGCCAACGCCATTTTTTCCAATCAAACATACGCGATCCTTAGAAAATAAATGCAAATCAAGATTTTCAAAAAGTATTTTTTTAGCAAATGAAATTGATACTTGTCTTAGAGATAAAACGGGGTGCTTGCTCATTAATTTTTTTCTTTAGAAATTGAATTTGATATTTTATAATATTTTAA
>CAILUF010000102.1 GCA_903837365.1 uncultured Alphaproteobacteria bacterium
TCACTCACGCGGTATTGCTGGATCAGGCTTGCGCCCATTGTCCAATATTCCCCACTGCTGCCTCCCGTAGGAGTCTGGACCGTGTCTCAGTTCCAGTGTGGCTGATCATCCTCTCAGACCAGCTACGGATCATAGCCTTGGTGGGCATTTACCCCGCCAACTAGCTAATCCGATAGAGGCTCATCTAACAGCGATAAATCTTTCCCGACTAGGTCGGTGATATATGGTATTAGCTTTGGTTTCCCAAAGTTATTCCTTACTGCTAGGGAGATTCCTCTATATTCCTCACCCGTTTGCCACTCATTTTGGGTTGCCCCAAAATTCGTTCGACTTGCATGTGTTAAGCATACCGCCAGCGTTCGTTCTGAGCCAGGATCAAACTCTCAAGTTGAGAATTTGATAACTACTCTCTAGAAATCTGACATAAATTGTAAGACCTAAAAGGGTAGTCCAAAATAGACTACCGCCTTTATTTTTTTCTCACTATATTAACTGTATATAAACAGTTAATAGTATTTTTACACTATTATTCACGATTTTAAACAACTTATTTTTAAGTTTATTAACAGCTTCAATTGTTAGTGTTTTGCACTAAAATTTAATAATAAAAAACAGTTTATATTTGTTTACTATTTAGCTTATGCCTTAAGCGATCAACTAAGAAGCACTAAAACATCTTTGAGAATTTTTAATTTCCCAAATTAATATCTCAAAATATTCATATCAGTTTAATCTGAGCTTAATTTAAATAAGTCAAAAAAATTTTAAAGATTGATTTCAATATTTTATCTAGGATAAAAATCATTGTCAATCACCTTTTTACTAATTTTTAAAAAAACTAAATAATTTATAAATTGTTACTTAATTAATAACATTTTATTTATTTTCAATTTTTTTTAATACTTTCAAAAGTAAAATAACTTCAAGGAATGCATATTTTAAGGACTAAAACTTGCTTGTCAAGTAGCAAGTTAAAAAGTTTTTTAAGCCATTAAAAACTACAAAGCTAGATCACGAATATAGCTTAGAAATATAAGCTTTGGTGGCATCTTAGTTGATTTAATTTTTATTTCAATTTTTTCTAAATCACCAAGAATTTTTACTAAAGAATTCAATGATAAATTTTTTAAATGACGACGAAATTCTGCTTCAATTTTAAAAAATAAAAATTGCGCTTTTACTGCCATATCAAAATCCTTACCATCCCTCTCAATCATAAGCTTGGCATTATATAACTTTTGAAAATATCCACTTAAAATTCTTACCAAGGCAATTGCTTCGAAATCGCCATCGAGCATTTTATTTAATTGATTAAGCGCGATCGCATATTTTTTATCTGCAAAATTTGCGACAAATTGATTTGCTGAAATTTCGTTTTGATCTACAAGAATCAGGCTTAAATCTTCAAGATTTAAATTTTTATCATCATGAAAATATTGCGCAATTTTTTCAATTTCGAGATTTAGTAATTGTCGATTCTTGCCAAATTTTTCTAGGAGTAAATCAATAATTTTTAAATTAAATTTTAATTGATTTTCCTGCAATTTTTCACTAATAAATTTCCGAACAACCTGCTCATCATCTTCGTAGCATGCAATACTAGCAAGGCTTGGATTATCCTCAACAATTTTTCTTAACGCTGAACTTTTACTTAAATCTTCACCCTGAATTAAAATAAAATTATCGCTTTTATTGGCAAAATCCTTATTAGCAATTAAGGCTTTGAGACTTTGGGCGGTATAGCTTCCAGCATCCTTGATAATGATCAATTTCCTTCCACCAAACATTGGAAATGCAAAAAATTCATCAGCTAAAATTCCCGAATCCTCTTTAATTTTATCTTCGTCAATATTTACCACCAAAAATGGATCAGCTAAATCTTTAACAATTTTTTTGGCAATTACTGAAAAGCGATATCTTACAACTGAGCTTTCCGGACCATATACCAAGCAACCTGCGATTTTCTCATTGTTAATTCTTTGAATATAATTTTCGATTTGGTAATTAGCGATTTTCATTTTAAAATAAACATTTTAAATTATAGAGAGTTTAATTTTTATTTAATTCTAACATGCGAATTTTAATTGTTGAAGATGATTTAACGCTTGGTAAATTAATCAAAATTGCCCTGGAAAACCAGCGCTACATTGTTGATTGGGTCAATGACGATAGCGAATGTTTAAGCGCAATCAAATCAACTGATTACGAAATTATTATTCTTGATATAAATTTACCAGATAAATCCGGTATTGAAATTTTGCAAATAATGTGCTCGCTGAAAAATTATACTCCGGTATTAATCCTCACCACTCTTAATTCCGCTATCCAAAAAGTTAATGGCTTGGATGCGGGAGCTGATGATTACCTTACCAAGCCTTTTGATTTAAAGTTCACATTCACAATATTCGTAAAAAAATTGGTCCTGATTTTATTAAAACAATTCGCTCAGTTGGCTATAAAATTACAAAAAAATACTTTTAAAACTTTTTTATTTTTAGTATTTTTTAATGCAACATTTTCTTTCGAAAGTTTTGCAAATCAAAAAAATCTAGCCTAACTTTTGATGAAATTTATGTTGAAGGAAAAAGAACTGGTTGCGTTTTGGAGTTTTTAATAATAGACCAAAATTATGTTCATAAAAAAGGCTCTTCCCAAGTATTTCTTGGAAGTTTTTCTAACATGATTTTAAAAAATAAAATTGGATTTTTATTTAAAATTGGAGCATTTGATCAACCAAAAACCTTAAAATCTATAGAAAAAAATGAAATTAATTTTTTGCAATCTGATAAAATAAATTACGCTTATTTTAATTTAAATAATTACAATCCTTCAAAGGGAAATTCTCAATCAATTAGTTCCCGCTACTCTTCGATAAAAAAACAATTAACATCTTTCGTTAGAGAGAAAGGAGAATTTATATCTTTACACCATTTTGATGGTAATTTTGTTGCTGACTTATCTAGTTCCGATTCAATAGAGATTGGATTTAATTCAGAAAAGAATGGAATTGATAAAAAGTTAAAAATTATTTTAGAAGAACAAGATCATACAGAAATTTTAAAATTCACAAAATGCTCACTTGAGGTGGCAGATGATTTTTTAGATAAAAATTGATAAATGCATTTCTGATTATTTGTGAAAATATCCAGAAAAAATTTTACTAGAAATTGCTCGAGAAATTTAATTAAATTTATTGCAATTTAACACTTGAATTAATTAAAAATTCTAGTCGAATTATCACCAACCTTAAAAATTATTTTAAATAAATTATAAGAATTATGAAAATAGGCGTAACCGCAATCACTGGTAAAATGGGCAGAACCATTGCTACTCTTGTTCATCAAGATGCTATTGCCGAATTATGCACTGGCTTAGTTCGTCAAAATTCTGGCAATGAAAATATCGATCTTGGCGAAATGCTGGGATATGAAAAAATCAATAAATTCACTACTAGCGATATCAATAATTTTTTAAGTCAATGCCAAGCTGTAATTGATTTTTCTTCCCCTGCCCTAAGTTTAGAAATTGCCAAAAATTGCGCAATTCATAAAAAAATATTAATTTGTGGAACCACTGGTTTTAGCGAAGATGAAAAGAAAATTTTTGCTCAATATTCAAAAGAAACAGTAATTGTCTGGTCTGCCAATATGTCAGTTGGAGTAAATTTATTAATGAATTTAGTTGAAAAAGTTGCAGGAATTTTACATGAAGATTTCGATGTTGAAATTGTTGAAATGCATCATAATCGCAAAGTTGACTCACCTTCTGGAACAGCTCTATTACTTGGTTCAGCGGTTGCAAAAGGTCGAAATAATGATCTCGAAAAAATTGCTCGACTACAAAGAATCGGCAAAGATGCCAAAAGAATCAAAGGCGAAATTGGCTTTGCAACGCTCCGCGGAGGAGATGTAATCGGCGATCACACGGTGATTTTTGCTGGGAATGGTGAAAGATTAGAATTAACTCACAAAGCTTCCAATCGCGATATTTTTGCGCAAGGAGCAATTCGTTCAGCCATTTGGGCATCAGCTCAAAATCCTGGATTTTACTCAATGCGCGATGTGTTAAATTAGTTTTAAATTAATTTATTTTTAAACTTTAATTAATTCGATGTCCATTTTTTTTCTAAATACCAATTTGCAATATTTTTCTTTGGTATTTCTTATTGCAAATTTTATTAGTTTTTATTTTACCAAAAATAAATTATTTCCAGCAATATTTTTAATAATATCGCTCTTGATGGCTTTAATTACAGGGATTGTTGGGGTTTTATCAATTGTGATAATTTTATTATTTGGCTTTTTGATTTATAGTTTTTATCAAAAAAAATCCTCTGCAAAATATAAATTTCTAATATTTTTTAGTATTTTTATAATCACA
>CAILUF010000103.1 GCA_903837365.1 uncultured Alphaproteobacteria bacterium
AAATTATTTTGAATTGCTGTTGGTAATTATAGAAAATATTAAGAAATAATTTAAATATTTAACTCAGTTTATTTTCATTGGATTATAATTTTTTTAAATATTTGTGGATTATGATTTTCTAGTTGCAAAAAAAATTAAAATAAGTCCAAAAATTAGTGATAAAAAAGATCCACAAAAAACACCGATTTTTACTTCATCAATTGCGCTATGATTATTTGCAAATGCCAATGACCCGATAAAGAAACTCATGGTGAAACCAATACCAGTTAAAACTGATATCGCATAGAATTCAAACCAACTTGCAACTCCTTTTGGACTGCGCGGAAGATGAGTTAAGCCTAATTTGATTGCCAAAAAACTAAATAACATTACGCCGATTTGTTTGCCGAAAAATAATCCAAAAGTAATTCCAAGAACTAATTGAGAAGTAAAAATTTCTAAGGAAAAATTTTCAAATCTCACTCCACAATTAGCGAATGCAAAAAGTGGTAAAATTAGAAAATTTACCATTGGTGCAATTTTTTTAATTAACTTATGAAGGGTATCGTTATCACGTGGAATAAACATCGCCAAAACAACACCGGCAGCCGATGCATGAATACCAGATTTTAAAAACATCAGCCATAAAATAATCCCCAAACCAAGATAAAGAAAAAGATTGGTAAATTTTTTTAGATTAAAAATTGCCAGTATAAAAGCACATAAAATTGCTAATCCAATATAAAATAACGAAATATTGTGAGAATAAAAAATAGCAATAATCAGAATAGCATTTAGATCATCAAAAATTGCCAATGAGATCAAAAAAACTTTGAGAGATTTAGAGACTTTATTGCCAAATAAACAAATTGCTCCATAAGCAAAAGCTATGTCAGTTGCGGTTGGAATTGCAAAACCGCGCAGATTTTCAGAATTATTAAAATTGCAAAGATAAAAAATTAAAGCTGGAAAAATTACTCCACCGCAAGCCGAAATTGCTGGTAACATAACTCGCGATTTACTCGATAATTCTCCAACCAAAATTTCTTCTTTTAATTCCAAACCTACTAACAAAAAAAATATTGCCATCAGGGCATCATTGATCCAATCATGGATTGTCAAATTTTTATATAATCCAATAAATTTTAAATTTAGCGGTAAATTATACGAAAAAAAATTATTATAAATTGTAAAATTAGCAGAGTTAGCAACTAAAAGGGCTAGAATGGTAGCGATAAAAAGAAGGATTCCCGTTGAAGCCTCTAATTCAAAAATTTTTTTAACTCGGTGTAACATTAAATTTGGTAAATTAAAAAATTGCTGAGGAGAATTTATTAATAAATTTTATGTGCGATTAATACTATTTCAACTTTAAAAATAACAAATATAAAATATTATTTTCTTAGTCTTACATACACAATGAGATTATATAATTCTCATCTTTCAAACGTTGTTATTAAAGGCTCAAAAGATTATCAAGCTTATAAAAAACTTAGGGATGGATGTTTTGAAGTTTAGTGTAAAATTTGAGAATAAAAAATAATCAACATCTTTCCGGATTTACATAATCAACATCTTATAAGGTTTGCTCAAAAATTATAAATTATAAATTTTTATAAACATTAATACTTTTTTTCGAATTACAATAAAAGATTTATC
>CAILUF010000104.1 GCA_903837365.1 uncultured Alphaproteobacteria bacterium
AGTTGTAGTTGAAGTTATCATCAGCTGAAGAAATAAGATTTTCCATGGTTCCTTCTTGATATTGCACGATAATTGAGTTAGTGGCATTTAAGGTTAAATTACTATTGATGCCAAGGTTTGTATTGGGGTCAATATTGTTGCTATTTAAATTATTATTCAAGTTTTTAATGTTGGAAGTGATTTCATTATTAACTGCTTTGGCATCAACATATCCTGAAGATCCATTTGTAAAGTTGTAAGTAGCTTTGTTAGTGCTTGTTTCATTTTTAATTAATCGCCATTTATTGATGACACATTCGAGCCATTGATGTTAATATCACCTTTACCAGAAGCAAGATTATTAGTTATTAATGGTTTTAATTTTTTTGATCGATGGTTTCAAGTATTTTTTTATTTTTTATGTTTTTGTTTATATCAGAAAAATTTAAATCTACTCTATATAGCTTATCGAATTCTTTTGTTAATGAAAATTTAACTCCACCCTTTACAGAATTATTGTAATCAAAAACTTTTGACAAAATAAGAGTTGCACCTTCATTTTCAAAATTCTTGCATGAATATGGATATTCAATAAATCGATAGAAAATTCTCTTTCTTCGAAATATCGGATAATTTATAAGAGCCGCCCTAGAAGTAATTTGATTAAATTCAGTTCCAGCTAAATAAATAGAATTTGATTTAATTATCTTTTTTTCAATCATTAAAACAATATCATCTTTTTTTATAAAAAATTTTGGAATCGTCTCGCCAGTATCGGATTTTAAAATTAATTCACTCTCTTTGCCCATAAAACCAACAGCAAGAATAAGTAAATTATTGTGGCATTTTGGTATTACAAAAAAACTTGGATCTCCCGTTGGATCAAGATTTGAATGATCGCCGCCATCAATAATAATTGTTGCTAGATCATTCTTGTAGAAATTTTTAGAAAATGGTGAAAAAATTATAGAAAGCCCTCCATACAAAGAATACATAGGAAGGTAAAGCATTTGCGCAGGAAACTCTAATCCAATATTGTCTTCTTTTTGATTTGCCATTCCACCAGAAATAATATTTTTGTTTATTTCAAGTTGATAATCAGAAGATCTTAATGCAATGCAAGAGGTTAGATTAATAGATAATAAAATCAGGATAACACATATTTTGTTTTTTTTCATTGGGTTAATTAGTTTAAATTTTAGTAGACATTGTTATTTAGTTGCAACTCTCCATACAAATTCGGTGTATTAACTTTATGGCAGTTTTTGTTTTTGCTTTTTTATGTACTTATCAAATTCTTCGAGATAATTTTAATTTGGTATCTCTTATAATTATTCTTGATTCAATTTTTTTTGCAAGAAATTGATTTTTATTTTTTTTGACTTTGAGATTTCTAATTAAGATTTCTAATTATTTAAAATTGGATTGTTGTTAGACCAATTTTTAATATCAACTTTTAAATCCTTGAAATTTTTGTTAAAATAGTTATCGAAAGGATGATTGATTTTGATGTTATATAGCATAGTTCCGCCACCGATTCCGCCACCGATTCCGCCACCGATTCCGCCACCGATTAAGCCACTAAAGTAAGCCTCTAAACCGCTTCCCGATAATGTTACACTTGCTCCAGCTGAAGCTCCATAAATTATTCCTGCTCCAAATAATCCTGCCGTTCCTAATACCCAAGTTTTTGGGTTAGTTACGGGATCAAGCATTGAGTTATAACTTCCTAAAACATTGCCACCGATTGGTTCGATTATTTCTTTGAGTTTGGAG
>CAILUF010000105.1 GCA_903837365.1 uncultured Alphaproteobacteria bacterium
ATCGCTTTTCTCAATCAAAATAAATTTTGATTTCGAAGACGACTCGCGACTGGCATTGCGTCGCTAGCGCTCCTGATGATGGGTTTGGAGAGTTACACGCTTCGTCTCTTTTCTTCAATCAAAATAAATTTTGATTTCGAAGACGACTCGCGACTGGGATTTCTGCGCTTCGCTTGTAATCCCGTCCTTCACTAAAATTAGCCGTTAAGGCTAATTTTTAAACGTGAAGGACCTATTAAATTTTAATGGCAAGAAGGTTCTTGTTAGATTGTTGATTGCAAAATATTTATGAGATTGTGGAATCTGCGCGGGGCAGGGCTTTGAGGTGTAAAAAATAAATTAGATATGAAATAGAGTTTGTTGCGAATGTCGCGATTTATTCGCGACAAAGCAATTAAAATTATCTATCTCCAAAGGAAAAAATTTTTTGAAAAAATGATTTTTTCTTTTTATCAAAATTATTTCGATCATCATATTTTCGGCGATCATTACGACGATTATTATTCCTGCGACGATCATTATTATCACGATATTTTTTATGATGATGATTATTTTCGTTGCGCTCATTGGGCTGGCGATCATTGTCAGCATTATCCTCATCGGCATAATTATCGAGATATGTTTTTTCAATATTAAGTTGATTTACCTTACCGGTTGTAACTTGCATATCGAATTCTTTTTTCTCTTCATCAGATAAATTTTTACGTTTTTTTATTGTAAAGCCTTGACTGCCGATGTCATCGGAAGGATGCATAAAAATATGAATATTATAATTTTTTTCAGTGCTAATAATTTCAGTTTTTTTGAAATTCATGATATAGGCAATCGCTTCCGCGCTAGTGTAAATGTAAATTACTCCAGCTTGTTTATCAGAGCAGGCATGGCGAATTGCTCTCAAAATACTTACGGCCATAATTTCAACTGAACGAACATAACCAGTTCCACTGCAATGTTTACAAGGTTCGGTAATAGTTTCAAAAAAACTTGCCCCAAGTCTTTGGCGCGACATTTCAAGTAATCCAAAAACGCTAATTCTCCCCAGTTGAATTCTGGCGCGATCATTTTGCAATGAATCTCGTAACGCTCTTTCGATATTGCGACGATTTTTTTGATCATACATATCGATAAAGTCAATCACCACTAAGCCTGCCAAATCGCGAATGCGTAGCTGTTTAGCGATTTCTTTACTAGCTTCTAAATTGGTACTATATGCCGTTTCTTCAACGCCACTTTCTTTGGTTGCGCGTCCAGAGTTAACGTCAATTGCTACTAAAGCTTCGGTGTGATCAATTACAATTGAACCGCCCGATGGTAGGTTAATTTGTTTTTCATAAAGCTCAGAAATTTGTTGTTCAACGCGATATTTATTGAAGACTGGTACGCGATCATCGTGAAGTTTTATATTGTGATTAAAGTTAGGCATGGTTAGCTTAACGAAGCTCATTACTGTTTCAAATGCTTCATTACCTTCAACGATAACTTCATCAACTGCTTCATTGTAGGTATCGCGAATACAGCGTCTTATAACATCATCCTCGGCGTGAATAAATGAGGGAGCTTTTGAAGTTTGCGAAGCATCTTTAATATTTTCCCATAGGCGATTTAAATATTCGCAATCGCGTTTAATATCCTCAGGTTTTTTACCAACCCCAGCAGTACGAATGATTATTGAGCGATCATTGCCAATGTTAATTTCATTTAAAATTGACCGTAAAATTTTGCGATCACGAAAATTATCAACCTTCTTGGAAACCCCTCCCTTATTCGGTGTGTTGGCCATTAGAACGCAATATTTTCCAGCGATAGAAATGAAAGTAGTCATCGATGCACCTTTATTTCCGCGCTCTTCTTTCACAACCTGAACAAGTACTAATTGATTCGGTTTAATTACTTCTTGAATATTGAAGCGTTTGTAAATTGAGTGAATATTGCCTTGATATCCTGCGGTTTCGTCTTCGACTGAATAAGCTCCAGTGCTGAATGATTCTTCCTTGTCATCATCGCCAAAACTTTCTTTGTTGTTTGAACTTTGTTGATATTGACTATCTTCGTCATCATAGCGATTTGAGTTTTGAGAATTATTAAGTTCCTTAAGTTTTTGTCTTTCACTTTCTGAAATTTGGTAAAAATCAGGATGAATATCTGCAAAAGGCAGGAAGCCGTGACGATCAGAGCCATAATCAACGAAGCAAGCTTGCAAAGATTGCTCAACCCTTGTTACTCTAGCGAGATAAATATTACCCTTGATTTGTTTTATTGAAATTGCTTCGCGGTCAAAGTCTTGTAAAATGCCATTCTGGAGGACTGCAACTCGTTTTTCTTCACGATATGCACCATCAATAATTATTGAAATTTGTTGTTTAGTCATTGTTGTTAAATATTTTAGCAACAAATAACAGCTATTTTATTCTCAAAAAAATTAAATTTTTAAATTAATTTTAAACTTATTAAATTTTGCTCATGGAAATTTAATATATTTGGGTATTTATTTTTGGTTTTATAGAGCATTTGATTTTGTTAAATATCATTACCAACTTAGTTAAAAGTGTTTCTAGACCAAGTAAGTCCACAAGTATTGGCAATGATTATATTATAAAATTTGAAAATAAAAAACTGCAATTTGTTAAGTTAATTGTTTAGGGCTGAAAGGATCGTATGTTTGGCAAAGCCTATATTTTAATAATATTTCGATCCTAAGCTTTTGTAAAAATAAGCATTTATCTGACTTAATGTCGATAAAATTTTAAAAAAAACTAAAAAATTGATTAGCTTTATCAAACCTACATTAGGTTTTAAACTTTATTTTACCAGTTTTTTTTTAATATAATTAGTTATTTTTTTAAAGATGATCGAAGCTAAGAAGCGTAAGTATCGTCAATGTTTTGAATTCTGATACTAAAAATTTGTGGAATTTGATAAGAATGATTTTTTTATTTTCTTGGCAAATTTTTGAGAAAATTTTTTCTTGCGATTTGATGCTTAAAAGAATTTTTTGATCGTGACGAATTTCTTCTTGCCAAAAATAATTACTTACTATTTTCTTAAAATTAACACAGCCAGCAATTTTTTTGTCTAGTAAAATTTTGGCAATTTTGTTAGCTTCATCGAGGTCTCTAACTGTAGTTTTTATAATAATAAAATCGTTTGAAATAATGTTAAAAATTTTTGCACATCGCGGTTTTGTTGGTAATTGCGATCAGCAAAATTACATTCAACAAAACTCCTTGGCAAGTTTGAAAAATGCCTATGATTCAGGATTTAAAGCCATTGAATTTGACATATGGTTTTTAGATTCGCAACTAATTTTAGCGCATGATCAACCGCAATTAAATGATTATAAAAATCTCGCACGTTTCAGTGATTTTTTAATTTATGGCAATAAAATTGATTATTGGCTTGATTTTAAAAATTTAGATGAAGGCAATGTTGACAAGGCTTTAGAGCTTGTTAAATCACAAATTGATTCGGCAAAAATTAATTTAGAGCAAATTTTTTTTGCACCTTATTGTACTGATTATAATTTATCAAAAAAACTTTTCGATAAATTTTTTAATGTTTTTGGATCAACAATTTCAATGGTTGCAATTGTTGAGAATCAGCAACAAATTAATCAACTTTTTGATTTTGTTAAGAAAAATAATGTTAAATTTATTTCCGCATATTATAATTTAATTAATAATGATTTACTGCAAAAATTTAAGGGTATTGAATTTTTAGCGTGGACCGTAAATGAGCCATCAATCCTAGAGAATCTTGCCAAGATTGGTGTAAAATATTTTGCTAGTGATAAAATCACCATTGATAAAAATACCTCTTGCAATTTAATTAAAACTTAATTTATTAAAGTAGTTTATATTTTTTATAATAGACCAATTATAACCAAATAGTTATTAGTTATAATTAATAAATTCAAACAATATTTATCTTAAAATCTTCACAATTATGAGAAATTATTTTTCTGTCGGAGATGGTGGTAAATTGCGCTTTAATCAAGGCGATTTAAGTGAAGAAATTGATGATTTTAAAATTGAGTTTCAAGGAACATTTGATATAGCTGCCTCGGTATATAATGTTGCGGATACTGATCTTGATAAACTCTACGAACATACTGAGAGAGTAGATAAATCGATCAAAGTTGCTAGAGAAGATGCGTATAAAATAGATATAAACAGAAATAAACGAGTCAAGATTGCAAGATTTATAAAATGCGGATCTCCAAAACCAGTCCCATCTAATGAATATTCAAACCCAACTGTGGAAGAAATTTCTTCTCCCCGTGAAATCGAAATAGATTTACAATCAATTAAGGAATGGCAAAAACAAACACGCATTTATTTTTCCAATCAATTAGCAGATCAATCTTCAATTAATCTATTAGTATCTAAAGCTGGATATCTAAGAGATGTTGGTCAATTTGAAGGCTGTAAAATGACCTTTATGATCGATAGTAAAATTTATTATGATAGTAAAAATAACATTTTATCAACACCACTCGCTTTGAAAATTTTTAATTTTTGTTATCCTGATTTTAATTTTTATAAGGATAAGACATTAAAAACTAAAGATACCGCTGAAATAACCAATGCTCTTCAAGAGATGATGAGAATTAATTTACTGGCTATTATTGATGAGGCGCAAAAACAAGAAAAGCCTTTGCCTTTTATTATTCCTGCTCCTGGATCTTTTTTTGCCAGAGTAAGTGAAAACAATAAAAAACTTTTTATGAATTTAATTCAAGATTCAATTAAAAAAGTTGTTAAAGAATATGAGCCATTGGTAAAAAAACATATTTCAGAATTTATTTTAACAGGACAAGAAGGATTATGGGATAAGGATTTTCAAGATTGCCCTGGAATCACATTTCATAAAGCAAAAAGTGACATGATTGAAATTGCTAAAAAACTACAATCACAAGGAATTGCCACGCCAATTCCGATGATGGCTCATCCTTCTCGTGGAATTGGTAATGGATTTTTGAGTATTTTAAAAGTAAGCCCTGTTGATGAAGTGCTGGCAAGAGCTTCAGGCAATACTCAAGCAATATGTTTTGCAAAAAGTATTTTTAATGAAAGAGGTAAATTAAAAGATATTAAAACAAATCGAACTTTCAAAACATTACAACCAAATTATTTTACAAAGGTAGTTGTTCCTAATTCACCAAGAGTATATTTTAGCGAAAATAATTCCCCTCAACATCAGATTTCTGTAGAAGGAGATTTAATAAAACAATGTGCTCAAATCGATGTTGCGCCAATGTTTTCATTGGCGGTAAAGCAAGCGGTTAAAGGCTTAGATTTATTTGAAGGATTTGAGGATAATAATGATAATGCAATACATCTTAAATTTCTTTTAAAATTTGCTAAAAAAAATAAAGGAGTGGGAAATAAAATTAAAGAGTTAATAAATTCTTTAGAAGAAAAAATACCAGATAAAGCTGATGATAGGCGGAACTTTATAAAAAAATTCTGTTCACAGGCGCAAACTTTTTCCTATATTTTCCAAAAAAATATGAATGAAATGGGTATTAAAACTGGTAATCCAAATGCCAAAAATATAGTTGGGGCAAGGCTTCACAGAATGGCAAGTGAAGAAAATATTATTCAATTATTTCAAAATACCATTGGCCAAAAATTATCTCCTGATCAAGGAGCTCATGCCTCAAGAGTGGGAAGAGCTTCAGCTGGAGCAGCTTCAGTGGGTGCAAGGAGCTAGCCCAGCTTTGGCGAGTTCCGTGGGGCGTTGAAGAGCTTAAGAAAATCCCGAGGATTTTTTATAGAAATTGTAATTTATGGTTTTGGCAATAATTTATATTTTTGATTTTTTTGTGGCGCATAAATTTCAAAATAATTTTTAAATTCATCTTCAACGACAAAAATTAACAAAGGATTTTTATCTTTTTTATCAAGCTTAAAAAGATCCCATAAAATATAGCGTTTATGACCGTTTTTGTAGGTTTCGCTCAATTTTATTTCACTATCAAAAATAGTTTCGATTACCGATAAATTCCAATTGGCATTTTCACTTTCAAGAATTTTGTTTTTAGTATTTTTTGCTTTAATTTTTTCTTTGGATTTTTTATCTTCTTTCGCTTTTTGAGCATTTTTTTTCTTGGTTTTTTTGGCATCTTTTTTGATGTCTTTTTTGTCCTCTTCATCTTCCTGGTTTTCTTCATCGCTAAGAATTATCTCTTCTTCTTGTTGAGCGTCTAGGTCAAGAACTTCATCATCTTGATTAGAATTATTTGTTAATGAGTTATTGGTATTATCTGTTAAAGTTGTTAATTGTTCAGTGTTTTTATCATCTTTTATGTTTTTTGTTATATCTTGTTTTTTATTATTTTTATTTAGTGGTTTTGATGTATCTCTAACAATTGCTGTTAAAGATGTTATATTGGCAAAATTAGCTCCCAAATCCGCGTCAGAACTATCGCGAAGAAAATATAAATTGAATGCCAAAGTCAATGGTTTGTCGCTAATTTTCCACAAGAAAGTTGTTTTAAGATTATCAATTGTATTATCATCAATGCGATGTTTTTTTAAAAATTTAACAATTTTATTTACTAATTTTGGATAGGCTTTTAGATCTTCTTTGAAATTGGTTTGATAGTTTCTGCTATCAACACTGATAAGACGCCATTCTTCCTTGTAATTATGAAAAACTGGATCAACTTCGCCAAATCTTTTTTGCCATTTAGTTAAATAATTATGATTAATTAAAATACGTTTTTGATGAAATTTTCCTTGATTAACAATTCTGTCATCAAGGTTTTTTTTATCATTTTTTTCGAGATAATGTTTTTTTATAAAATCATTTATTTTTTCGATGTTTATTTTTTTATTATCATTTTGAGCTAGAGCTATTAACTCTGGTTTTTCGCGTAATTTTTTAGAAGCAAATTGTAGCGATGAAATATCAGCATCAATTGCTTTTTTGACAATTTCTTCGTCATTTTTAAGAGTAAATGGTGCATATTTTAGTATCATCCCATTATCTCTAATCGCCATTTGCGCAATCTCAGGAATTGATCTAATTCGATCGGAAGCATATTGATAATTTTGTGAATCGAAATCAATCATCTTAGTCATAAATGGTTTGTCATCAAGTAAACTCCAGCCAGCAAAGCGTAAAGCATCGCGATTAATGTAAGTCATTTCTTCCATAAAATACGGATCCTTTCTAACTTCAGGAGCGCAAAGCTGAATAATTTTTGGATTAATTTTTACCAAACGTTTGATAAAATTAATATCTTGTTGAAGTTCGAAAGAGGCTTCGGCAAATAAATTATAATCAATCATTACCAATTGCATAAAAAGTTTGCGATCATTTTTAAAGCAATCGGGAAGTTCGGCTAATGTGTTTGGACTGCCATTTTGTATTTCGCTAATAATTGCTTGATGATAAAGCGCGGTATTTCTGCATGTATCAACAAAATTTTGCGGATTATTTGGGTAATTATCATCGCCAAAAGCGAGATTATTATTGGCAAAAAAAATTAACAAAAAACATAAAAAACATTCGCTAATTCTTTTTTTAGAATTACTGAGTTGATTATTAATAATAACTAAAGGCGAATATTTTTTAATAAGGTTTATTTTGTAATTATTTTTAATAAAAATCATTTTGCAATTAAGCTTAATTTAGCTTTTGAGTGAAGAGGCATCCTCAATTTCAATGCTATGGCGATTGTGAAAATATACCACAAGAATAGCAAGACCAATTGCAGCCTCTGCTCCTGCAACAGTAAGGACAAAAATGGCAAAAATTTGTCCCATAATATCTTGCAAATATACCGAAAATGCTACGAAGTTAATATTGACACTGAGAAGCATCAACTCAATTGACATTAAAAGCGAAATAACATTTTTGCGATTTAAAAAAATTCCGCTAATGCCGATACAAAAAAGTAGCGCTGAAACGATAATAAAATTTTGTTGAGCAATTCCGTTGATAATATTCATAGTTTTACAAATTAATTCCAGTATTAGGTTCGACCTTAACAATTTCTATCGAAGTTGATTTATTGCGCGCAACTTGTTGACCAATTTGTTGTTTGCGAATATAGCGCATTTCATCTTTGAGGGTTAAGACGATTGCGCCAATCATCGCTACAAACAAAATTGCTCCTGCAATTTCAAAGGGTAGGGCGAAATCGGTATATAAAACTTTGCCAATTGATTCAACATTGCCAATATCTTGATTGATTGGATAAAGAGTTTTGGTCTCGTAAAATTTCACTCGTGAAAAATTGCTGATAACTAAAATTTCAAAAAACATTATGGCGCTAATTAAAATGAAAATTGGTCTTTTTTTATTAACGGCATTTTTAATTTTAATATCGATATCAAGCATCATCACCACAAATAAAAACAATACGGCAATTGCTCCAACGTAAACAACGATGAGTAATGTTGCGATAAATTCAGCTCCCAGTAAAACAAATAATGCGGACGCATTAATGAAAGCTAAAATTAAAAACATTATTGCCACGATCATGTTGCGCGAACTAATAACGACTATCGAGCTAGCAATAAGAACGCTTGCAAAAATGTAAAATAAAATTAGCGGAAAAGTTAAAATCATAAAAAAATTTGGTTAATTTCACAAAAATTTAATTTAAAATTTTTAGCA
>CAILUF010000106.1 GCA_903837365.1 uncultured Alphaproteobacteria bacterium
GAAACTCCTCTTACCACAAATGCCAAACCATTAATGACCATGGATGTTTGGGAACATGCTTATTATCTTGATTTTCAAAATGCTCGTCCAACCTACATCGACACATTCCTAAATCACTTAGTCAATTGGGATTTTGTAACTGAAAATTTAAAAAAATAATTTAAACATTTTTAATAATTAATTTTAATAATTAAAGCAATCAACTCATGCGCCAAGCAAAAGTTCAAAGGATTACCAAAGAAACCAAAATCACCATATCGGTTAATCTTGATGGCGTTGGAAAATATAAAATTAATACTGGCATTGGTTTTTTTAATCACATGCTTGAACAACTTTCTTGCCATAGTTTGATCGATATTGAGCTCGAAGCAATTGGCGATTTGCACATTGATTTTCACCATACTGTTGAAGATTGCGGTATTGCTTTAGGAGAGGCAATAAAAAAAGCTTTAGGCGATAAGATTGGAATCACTCGTTTCGGCGAATCTTTGGTGCCAATGGATGAAACTTTAAGCAGATGCGTCATTGATTTATCTGGTCGCGCTTATCCAATTTTTAATTGCGAATTTAAGCGTGATAAAGTTGGTGAAATGGATTGCGAATTATTTCGTGAATTCTTTTTTGCCTTAGCGCAAAGTTCAGCATGTAATCTTCATCTTGAAAATCTTTACGGAACTAACAATCATCACATTATTGAATCATGTTTTAAAGCAACAGCTCGTGCTTTTAGACAAGCAATTACAATTGACGAGCGTAAAAAAAATGCTATTAATTCTACCAAAGGTTCATTGTAAATGTCGATCTTGCTAAAAGAAATTTCTAAAAATAAAAATCTCTGCAAACCCGTTATATATGGCATTAAAGGTCCACAACTTAGCGATGAAGAAAAATATTTTTTTAGCAAAAATTCCTGCCTTGGTTTTATTCTTTTTGCGCGAAATATTATTGACAAACACCAAGTAAAAGAACTCACAAAATCGCTTCGTGAATTGATGAATGGCGAAGTTTTAATCTTGATTGATCAAGAAGGTGGAAGAGTTGCGAGACTTAAACCTCCAATTTGGAAAAGCTATCCAACTGGCCAATATTTTGCAGAAATTTACAAGGATGATCAACAACTTGCTTGCAAATTACTTAAACAAAATTTTGCAGAAATAGCTGATGAATTAGTTGAAGTTGGAATCAATGTCGATTGCGCTCCCGTTCTAGATATACTCAATGAAAAAACTCATCAAGTTATTGGCGATCGCGCATATGGAAATAATCCTACGCAAGTTGCAAAGCTTGGGCGAAGCGTTTGTGAAGGTCTTCTATCCAAAGGAGTTTACCCTGTAATTAAGCACATCCCGGGACATGGCCGAGGAGCAAGTGATAGTCATTTAGAATTACCAATCGTTTCAGCATCGCTTGCCGAACTTAGAGATTCAGACTTTGCGCCGTTTAAAGAATTAAATGATCAAAAATTTGCCATGACTGCGCATATTCTTTACGAAGCGATTGATAAAATAAATTGCGCAACAATTTCTTCGCAAGCTATAAAAATTATTCGCCAAGAAATTGGTTTTAAAAATATTTTAATGAGCGATGACGTCTCAATGAAAGCTCTTAAACAAAGCTTTGCAATCAGAACTAAAATGATTTTAGAAGCTGGTTGCGATTTAGTTTTACATTGCAATGGTGAAATGCAAGAGATGCAAGAAATCAATTCAGCTCTAAGCGAAATTAACGATGATTTTTGGATTAGATTTTCTTCATAATTTTTAAAAAAATAAAATTATTTCAAAAATATTTGCATTTCAATTTATACTTGATCATTTTGAATATTAAATTTTTAAAAAAACAGCATGAATTTAAAATAATAAAATGACTAGAATTAATTTTAAAAAAGCTTTTTCATTAATTGAATTATCAATCGTAATTCTCATCATTGGCATATTGGTAGCCGGTATTATTCAATCTTCAAGACTGGTAAGTATGATGAAGATTCAATCGGCTAGATCGTTAACTACAAGTTCGCCAGTATCATCAATCAAAGGTTTAACTATTTGGTTTGAAACTAGTTTAGATAAAAATTTTGCAACTGGATCTTCGGGTTCATATACCGAAAACCCTTCCCCTGATAATAATTCATCAATTGCCCAATGGAATGATGTTAATCCAGTATCATCCTATAAATTTAATGCAGTGCAACCAAATATCGCGGAACAACCAATATTCATTGATAAGGCAATTAATAATCTACCCGCTTTAAGATTTAGTGGCAATAAATCGATGGCAATTACTACGCCTTTTTTTGATGAAGCTTTTAGTATTTTTATGATAGCAACTAGAAGTTCTGATGTAGGTTGGCAATGCATGATTTCAGATATTATAAATTCAGGAACTGGAGAATTATGTGCAGGTAAAGATGCAACTAATACATGGACAATTTATCAACCATTTTTAGTTGGGCTTCCGACTAGCTTATCAACCCCCCTAAATACTCCCGTAATTTTTGAAGTTCATTCTCAAGGGATTAGCTCTTCCAATTCTGCTAGTGTAAATTTATACCTTAACTCAACATCATCTGCAACAAGAAATATGACTGGGATTGTTAGAGGTAATTCTGGAGGCATAGGAAGATCAATTATCAATGGAGGTGGTGCCGATTTTTGGGTTGGCGATATTTCCGAAATAATTGTTTTTAAAAGAATGATAAGCAATGATGAGCGCTTGGATGTTGAAAAATATCTTGCAAAAAAATATGCGATTAAAATTACTTAAAATTATACCATTTTATTTTACTACCAAAACTATCTGCGCAATTCGCTAATTTTTTAAGTAAAAAATAGTAATTATTTTTTTCACATAATTTGTTTTGGATTAATTTATGCTTAAATAAAAATTCTAATAA
>CAILUF010000107.1 GCA_903837365.1 uncultured Alphaproteobacteria bacterium
CATCTTGAGGTGCTTATGCAATAACAGTGGAATAATAAAATGTCGGCAAAATTGACCGTATGCCACCCATAAAGAGTCGCCACAATAAGCCTCAAAAGAGGTTACATCACAAAATATTGGTTGACCATCATCATAAATAACATTCCATGCAGATGCATCTTTGAGTATGAAATTATTATCTAATGATTTTTTTGCAATCTCAATCGTAAGTAGCGCAGATTTGTATAGCTGTTCTGCGGTAATTTCATGGGGGAATAATGGAAAGTTAAACTTTTGATGCTTAATCCAAACATATTGGTCATCTAAATCATTAGAATGGTGCCAACTACTAAGTTGAATCTTATTATCATCAACAAGATTTTTATACCAATCTGCAGAAAATAAATTTTTATAAAAAATTTCTTTATGACTAAAAATTCCGCGAAATACTTCGCCATTAGACTCAATTACAAAACCTGATGGGTCTCTAAATGACTTTTGTTGATGCGGCATCACTCCTGCGCCACTCCCACACCAAGATATGTATTATGAAATGACTTATCAACAAAGTATTTCTCAATATCACCATGAGAAGAAATCTCATTGTTTAAGAATTTACTAGCAAGAGCTTGAATGTAAATAGAGCTGGTTGGTTTAGTTAAATTAATTTTATGGGTATCGTCATTAATTTTTGCTATGAATAATGCCGGATGTGAAATTAACTTACCCTCGTCTCTAGCTCTGAACCAATGATCAGAACTCAATATAAGTAGAACTTTTTGATTTTTAATTTGATTAGTATTTTTGAGTATCTCATTCAAGGAATAGTCTGCAAGCCTTAAATTTAACCTGTAATTACTAAGCTGGTCATCAGAATTCTCTTTAAATAACTCTTGTGCAAAGTTGGATGGTAAATGAGGTACATTCAAATGAATAAATGTGAAATTTACATCCTTGTCTAAAATGAACTCTGGCAGTAATGCTAATTGTTGCCCTGTAATATTAGCCATTAAATCAACTTGACTAATTGGCACATAATTTTTATTAAATAATATATCAATTATTTTTAGAAACCGTCGATGAGTATAAGCATGAACAATTCCAGAATACCATTTAAAATCATTTTGATATGGAAATGACTTACATTTAATTTGATTAAATATACCGCAATATGGGTGATAGAAACCTAAAATAGAAGAATTGAAATGATGGGTACTTAGACGATGAAATATTGTATTTCTGTAATTAAAAGGTAGTGCAGTTTTTTCAGATGTTTTGACTTCCAACATCCCGACATCATTATAAATATTACCATATGTAGGAACCCCCATTAACATTGACGGGATAGACATGACAGTAGCGTTTGATGGCGCATACATTTGTGAATGACTCACTGCAGAATCTAATAGAAATTTAAAATTAATCAAGTCACCTAGATTAGTCTCAGTGAAAGCTATCTCTGGATCAAATTCATCTAGTACCACCCAAATAACTTTTCGAGCATTATTATTCGGGAAATTATATTGAATTTTATTTTCCCAGCTTAGGATATGAAATGCTTTAATTGAATAGATTATTCTGTAACTAACAATTAATAAAAATGCAATGCCTAATGCGCCAAGAAATTTTATCAGGTTATCAAGGCTATCCTTTTTGATTACTAGCACTAAAACTACGGCAATAAAAGGTAAAAGCAACCAAACAATTTTAAATATAAATGATGGGTCTTTAAAAAAACAATGAATAATTGCCGTATCCCAAGGCCGACCAAAAATAATAAGTAGGATTTTAATAGCTAGACTAGAAATCCACGCAACAATCAACAGCCTAATGAATTTTTTTCTGACGTTATCCTTCTTAAAGATACGAATTACTATTAACAACGTGATTAATAATAAAGAACAAGTTGCAATGAGTAGGGATTCAAAATATGGGGTAAGTCCAAAATATACAGCGGCATCACCACCAATTTCTTTAGTTGGAATTTCTTGAATAAAGAAAAATACGGTCGGTATTAACGAAATTCCAAAAACCGTAGCCCATGAAGGTAGGTTTTTTATAATCATTTGCCTAAAAATTTTTTAATTATTTTCTTAATAAATTCAATGGGGTGGCGCAAATAAAAAACCCCAGCGCTAAGTAAAGCAATAAAAGCTTGAATTAAATAAGATCCCGATCCCGGATCAATATAAGCAAAAGAGATTACGGGGAAAATCATTAACAAAAAACCATAAAGTAATTTTTTAGTTCTCATAAGAATTGTATTTAGGATAAATTAATTAAAAATAAACGCTTTATATCAATTGAAAATTTAAGGCAGATTCAAAAACCTCTGCCTGCAAAAACGTCAAACCTAATTGATCTTTACCTGACAATATCGGGGCTTCTACAATTGGCCACTCAATAGCTATATTAGGGTCATCCCAACGAATACAGCGCTCGTGTTGCGGCGCGTAATAATCGGTGGTTTTGTATAAAAACTCAGTATTGTCTTTCAGCACCACAAAGCCATGGGCAAAGCCTGGCGGCACCCATAATTGCCGTTTATTCTCAGCCGATAACAACACACCTACCCATTTACCAAAGGTCGACGATTGGCGACGGATATCCACCGCCACATCATATACCACACCTGCGGTGACGCGCACTAACTTGCC
>CAILUF010000108.1 GCA_903837365.1 uncultured Alphaproteobacteria bacterium
CTATAATTATTTAAAGTTATTTTTTTAAATTTCAAAATTTTTTGAAAAATTATTAATTCATTAAATCAACAAATTTTTCTATTAGAAGAAATTTATGCAATCATTTGCAAACAGCAATCAATTGTGTTTTTAAGTAAATAGCTAATAGTCATAGGACCAACGCCACCCGGAACTGGAGTAATTGATCCAGCAACTTTTTTTACCGCCTCAAAATCGACATCACCTACTAAACGATTTACGCCATCAATACTGATTCTGTTGATACCAACATCGATAATCGTAGCATGTTTTTTAACCATTGATGCAGTAATTAAATTTGGACTTCCAGCAGCAACGATAATCGCATCAGCATTTTGGCATTCAGCGGATAAGTCCTTAGTACTGCGATTGGCAATGCTAACTGTACAATTTTCAAGCATTAACAATTTTGCAAGTGGACTTCCAACAATGTTTGAAGAACCAATCACTAAAGTTTTTAATCCTGATAAATCCTCCCCATGAACTTCCTTAAGCAAATGCAAGCAAGCAAGCGGAGTGCATGGAACAATAGCCTTGTTTTTGCCTTCAATTTCACCGATTGATAATTTTCCAGCGTTGATAACGTGGAAGCCATCAACATCTTTACGAAAATCAATGGCGTGAATTATTTTTTTACTGTCAATATGACGCGGTAAAGGCAATTGTACCAATATTCCATGGACTTTTTTATCAGCGTTTAATTCGTTGATTTTGGTAATTAAATCATTTTCAGAAATATCGCTAGCCAGTTTAAATTGGATCGAATTCATCCCAACTGCGTGAGCTGATTTTTCCTTGTTACTAACATAAATTTCGCTAGCTGGATCATTACCAACAAGGATCACCGCAAGCGTTGGGGTGATATGGTAATTTTTTTTAATATCGTTTACCTGAGATGCTATTTTGCTTCGCATTTCATGGGCGATTTTTTTGCCATCAATAATTTTTGCAGTCATTAATATTTTTTTTATATTTGAAAAATTTTTTTTATTTTCACTGTTTAAAAAATCTAAATCAAGCTAAAATTTCAGCAAGAAATGCTTGATCAAGATCATTTTTTTTATGCTTATCTTTAAAGTCTTTAGGAGTACCAGTGAAGCGAATTTTGGCATCATGAAGCACGGCAATTTGATCACAAATTTCATCCATGTCAGCCAAAATATGTGAACTAAAAAAAATTGTTTTTTTAAGTTTTTTATAATTTATTAATTCTTTTTTTAAAGCAATTCTTGCCTTTGGATCAAGTCCTGACATGGGCTCATCTAAAATTATTAAATCGGCATTGGATAAAAAAGTAGCAAGCAATCCTAATTTTTGCATCATTCCTTTAGAGTATTTAGATATTTTTTGATCTAGAGCCTGGGGATCCAAATCAAGATTATGACAAATTGTCTTAAGATTTTGTTTAGAAAATTTATTTGAATTATTAGATTGGTTATTCTTATAAAATCCCAAGGCAAATTCCAAAAATTCTAAACCTGTTTGATGTATTGCTGGTTGAAATTTTTCAGGTAAATAACATATTTTTTGGCGAGATTTTGGCAATATTTTTGATACTCCAAAAATTTTAACTTCACCATCATCTTGGTCTAACAAATCAAGAATAATTTTTATCAATGTAGTTTTCCCCTGCCCATTCAAGCCAATAAATCCAAAGATCTCGCCATTATTAACAGTAAAATTAATATCGTCCAAAACTGTTTTGTTAAAAGTTTTTGAGATTTGTGAAATATTAAGAGGAATCATTATTAAGCAATATATTTAGTTTATAACTATTGACTTTGTTTACTTTCTATTAACTTGGGAATTGCCAGTAATGCCATCTGATATCCAGCGACACCAAGGCCTGATATTACTGCATCAACTACACTACTCAAAAATGAATGATGACGAAAATCTTCGCGTTTAAAAATATTAGAAATATGCAATTCAATTTTTGCGCCATTGAAAATTTCAAGAGCGTCATGAATTGCCACGGATGTATGTGTATACCCACCAGCATTGATAATTATTCCATCAAAAACATCAACTGCATTTTGGATTAAATCAATAATCTCTCCTTCATTATTAGTTTGTTCAAACGTCAATTCAACATCGATTTCACTAGCTAGCAATTGACATTGATGCTCAATTTTTTGTAGACTACTATTGCCATAAATTTTAGAATTACGCAAATGTAATAAATTTAAGTTTGGACCGTTAATTATTAAAATTTTTTTCATAATTTTTAATGTTGGTTATTGATTATTTTCGTTGGCGCGATCAGCAATTTCAATTTTGATATAATAAAAAATTGTAATCGGAATTGAGAAAGCGTAAGTGATGCCGATAATTGCTAAAGTAAGCCATGGCTTAACAATTAGGCCAATAATTATCGAGGCAAGTATCATCAAAGTAACATAAGCAAATTCATTACGAATGGGAATTTTTTTTATCGAAATTGTTGGAACACGACTCGCTAAAAAAACTGCCAAAACTGAAACGTAAGTTATAACGAATAATGGATTAGTATAAAAACCCTCGCCAAATTCAAAATATAAAACCAAAGGAAGCAATGCCAATGCAGCTCCAACTGGTGCTGGAATTCCTTTAAAAAAATATTTTTCAAGAATTGGGTTTATAGTTTTACTATTTAAATCAACGTTAAATCTTGCTAGACGAATAACCATGCAAATCGCAAAAAATAAAACCATTGCCCAGTCAAAACCTTTTACGTCCTGATAAGTATTAACCCAAAAATATACCACAAATCCCGGAACAACTCCAAAATTCACAAAGTCAATTAACGAGTCTAATTGCGCTCCAAACTCACTTGAAGTATTTAAAAAACGAGCCAATCTACCATCAATTCCATCCATAAATCCTGCCACTAGCAGTAAAATTGTTGCGTAGATAAAATCTCCAGATATTGCAAAGCGAATAGCGGTGAGAGTTAAACACAAACTTGAAATTGTTATCAAATTTGGCAATAAAGAAAACAGTGTTCTGGTATGTCTTTCCTTCTTTAAGGTATTATTTTTTGTCATATTTTTTGCCATAGTTTTTTCCATAGTTTTTTCCATAGTTTTTGCCAATAGTTTTGCAATTTTTTTAGTTAAATTTTTTTAATTATGTTTACTGAATTTTTTGTACTGGATTTTTTGCTATGTTTTTTTATAAAAACTATAATTTAAAAAATAGCTTTAAAAAAAATTTTAAGAAATCTTTGCAATATTTTTTAAAGCGTTTTAGTTTTATTTGCCCAAATAAAAATGCAACCTTTAACTTTTTAATTTTTTTCTAATGTCCAAAAAATCTCTTGCCAATTGTTTGCGTTTTTTAGCTATAGACGCAGTCCAAAACGCTAATTCAGGTCATCCAGGAATGCCGATGGGCATGGCTGATTTTGCAACAATTTTATTTTGTGAATTTCTAAAATTTAATCCCAAAGATCCTCAATGGTTAAATCGCGATCGCTTTATTTTGTCAGCAGGACATGGCTCAATGCTTTTATATTCTTTACTTTATCTCACTGGTTACGAAGACATTTCGCTTGATGATATAAAAAATTTTCGTCAACTCCACAGCAAATGCGCAGGTCATCCTGAATATGGCGAGTTAGCTGGAATTGAAACTACCACTGGTCCACTTGGACAGGGACTTGCCAATGCTGTAGGAATGGCAATTTCAGCAAAAATGTTGCAAGCAAGATTTTCAAATGAAATGTTTGATCATAAAATTTATGCACTAGTTGGCGATGGTTGTTTAATGGAAGGAATTGCTCAAGAATCTCTATCGCTGGCTGGACATCTTCAACTCAATAATCTCGTGGTAATTTGGGATAATAATTCAATTTCAATTGATGGTAATACTAAAATTACTACTTCCGAAAATATGAAATTGCGCTTTGAAGCTCTAGGCTTTAGCGTTATTAGTATTGATGGTCACGATCACGATCAAATTCGCGATGCCTTAAGCGTTGCGCAAAATTCTCCACAACCTTTTTTAATTGATTGCAAAACAATAATTGGCTTCGGATCACCAAATAAAGCAGGAAGCGAAAAATGCCATGGCTCCCCTCTTGGAGCTGAAGAAATCGTAAAGACTCGTCAACAATTAAACTGGAATTTTCAACCATTTGAAATTCCAAGTGAAATCCTTTTAGAATTTCGTCAAGCTCATTTAAGATGCCAAGATGATTACCAAAAATTTGACAAAAATTTTACCAAATTATCAGCGCAACAAAAGGAAAATCTTGAAGTAATTATTCATAAAAAATTTAGTGCTGATTTTAATCTTAAAATTAAAAACCTCTATAACAGCATAATTGACAAGAAAGCCAATCAAGCAACACGCAAATCATCGCTTGATGTTTTAGAATTTTTAACTGGCGAAATTACCGGATTAATTGGAGGATCTGCCGATCTTACCGAATCGGTATTAACAAAAACAGTCAATACTAAAGTAATTTCTAAAAATGATTTTTCGGGTCGTTATATTCATTACGGAGTTCGCGAACATGCAATGTCTGCAATCATGAATGGACTTGCACTACATGGCAATTTTATCCCATATGGTGGAACTTTTTTAGTTTTTAGCGATTATCTCAAACCTGCAATTCGCCTTTCAGCGTTAATGCGTAAACAGGTTTTTTATATTTTTACTCACGATTCAATTGGACTTGGCGAGGATGGTCCAACCCATCAACCAATTGAACATTTGGCAATGCTTCGTTCAATTCCAAATCTTCATGTTTTTAGACCTTGTGACAGTGAAGAAACTTTAGCATGTTATGAATTAGGCTTACAAAAACATAATTCGCCATCAGCCTTTATTTTTAGTCGACAAGTTTTGAATTTTGTTGAAAAGGATAATAGAAGTTACCATCGCGGAGCATATATTATTAAAGCTGAAAATACTCAGCAAAAACTTGATGCAGTTATAATTGCCACAGGTTCAGAAGTGCAAATTGCAATTAATGCAATGGAAAAATTACAAACTAAAAATATCAATTGTCGAGTAATTTCAATGCCCTGTTGTTCAATTTTTTTAGAACAGGATTTGCAATATCAGCAACAAGTTTTAGGTGATAAAAATATATTGCGCGTTGGAGTTGAAGCTGGAATTCGTCAAGGCTTGGAGCGCTTCATTAACGACGGAATATTCATTGGCATGAACAGCTTTGGCGCATCCGGTAAAGCTGAGGATTTGTTTAAATTTTTTAAAATTACCGATGATGAAATTGTTGAAAAGGTAATACAAAATTTAAAAAAATAATTGTAATTTATTGATCAAATTAGAATTTATTTATTCTAAACATTTCTCAATATTATCAACAATATTTAGTAAAATAATTGAATAACCATTAAGGTTTAACTTTTTTTCTTTATTTTTGATATCATCGTTTAAACCAATAACATCAAGCTTTCGAAAATTTATTTGATAATTCTTTGCTATTTTTAGAGCGCTATTTTTTTCATCATTTATATCGCCAAATAAACATTTAATTTTATTATTTTTTACGATCTCATCGAGCGATTTTAATTTTTTAATTTTAAC